>JAHWJJ010000303.1 GCA_019348475.1 Gemmatimonadota bacterium
GAGGGCGTAGCAGCGGACAAAGAGTTCGCGTCCTTGAGCTGTGCGCTCACTGGCCGGGGTGGAACGAGCGGGCCGGCCGCATTCTGACCGGCGAACGGACGGGAGGGTGCAAAAGGGTCCCAAAGGGGCAGGGTGCGGCATTGCGGCCCCGCACCCTCGGCCCTGAACCTAACGCCCCGCGCCCCCCGGCGGGAGGGATGCGGACGCGCGCGCCGCGCTGCCCCGGCCGCCTGCCGCCGCTCACCCGCCGCGGTCGGCCCGGCGCAGCTCGTTCACCCGGCGGTGCGCCAGGCGCGTGGTCTCCGGCTGCCGGTACCGCGGCGCCAGGCGCAGGACCAGGTCCACGGCGGTGGGCAGGTCCATCCGGTGCCCGGCCGACACGTACAGCGGCTTCGCCCCCGCGCGGGTGCGCACCACCTTCCCCACCGTTTCCCCCTCGTGGACGATCTGCGCCGTGGCGCCGCGCGCCTCCCCCACCGGTGCGTGCGTGCCGATGAAGGGGTTCTTGGCGCACCCGATGCTGGGCACGTCCCACAGCACGCCGCCGTGGCACGCCAGCCCGAAGCGGCGCGGGTGCGCGTAGCCGTGCCCGTCGAACACCACCAGGTCGGGGCGGACGCGGAGCGCGTCCCAGCACCGCTGCAGGGGCGGCAGCTCGCGAAAGGACAGGTAGCCGGGCACATAAGGGAAGCGGAGCTCCGCCGCGGCCCCCGCCTCGTCCACCTGCTCCATCGTCTGCAGGTCGATGACGACGATGGCCGCGTAGCCGTAGTGCTTGAACCGCTCCACCGACACGTCCGCGCCGGCCACCAGGCGCGGCGAGAACCCCGGGGGCGGCTGCACGACCAGCCGCTCCCGCAGCGTCTGCTGGACCGTCCGCGCCTCGGCCACGGTCATCTCCCAGCGGCGCGGGCCCGAAGGTGGCGTGTTCGTGTCGGGCATGCGTGCACTCGGTGTCGCGGGGGGGAGGAAAAATCCGCGGCAACGATGGCATGGGCCCGGGGCGGCTGGCAAGCACGCGGAGCACCGTGCTGGCCGCTTCGTGGCGCACGGTGGACGCGAGGGCGCGGCGCCGTATCTTGCATCTTCAACCTGCTACACGCTGCCACGGCCCTCACGCGGAGAGAAATCATGGATCGCACCCGGTTCATCGAGCACCAGGGCAAACGCATCCTGCTGCTGGACTACGCGGGCGTCAGGGACCCGGAGGAAGCGCTGCGCAGCATTCACGAGTCCATGCGCGTGGTGGCCTCGCAGCCACCCAGGTCGCTGCTGGTGATGACGGTGGTGCGCGACGCGCGGTACAACGCGGCGGTGCTGCAGGGGATGAAGGAGCTTGCCGCCCACAACGCCCCCTACGTAAAGGCGAGCGCGGTGGTGGGGATGTCGGGGCTGCACCGCATCGCCTACCAGGCCGTGATCCTGTTCTCCAAGCGCAACATCAAGGTCTTCGACCAGGAGAACGAGGCCCTGGACTGGCTCGTCTCCCAGAGCTGATCCTCGACACGACCGGCCCTGCCTGGCGCCGGGCGCCCTCCACGGGGCGCGCCCCTCCGCTCGCTCAGGCTCGCACCTCCCCCGAAGCTCTGGGGGGAGGTTGGGTGCAGGCAGGGCGCGACGCCTCACCTCCTCTCGCTCAGGCTCGCACCTCCCCCGAAAACGCCGGTACAAATCCTCCGGTGTTCCGTGCAGACCCCCAGAAGCATCGCAAGGAGGACGCGGAGAGCGGATGAACTCTCCGCGCCCTCTCTCTTTGCCGCGCCTCCGGGTCGAACCTCGGAGACCCGCCCTATGTCGAGCCCAATCGTTATCTTCGGGAACGACGCAGTGCTGAGAATGGCCGACCTCCTGGCATCTGGGCTTCGTGCCCGTAAACGGTCACCTGCTGGCGAGCATCCTTTGCTACGCCGCGACCGGCCAGGGGGTCGGCCTCCTCATTTCAACTCCGCGTCCTCGGCCCGTCCTCGGCGTGAAATTTACGCTCCGTCGCGGTGCGCACGAAATTGTGGGATTCGGTAGACCTGCGATGCGTTCTCACCCGCCCGCCGAGGCCGTCGGTGAAGGCGCGGAGCGGGGGCACGTTCCCTGCCCGGTTGCCGCGCCGGACGCGCCGCACCAATCCACCCTGAGAAACCGGCCGTACGATGGCAGAGATCGACGTGACCCGCCGCGGCCCGGGGCTGCGGCCCTGGATCTTCGGCGTCCTGCTGCTGGCGGCGCTGGCCGCGCTGGGCGTGTGGCTGCTGGAAGAGCGCGCGGACAACCGTACCCTGGAGGCGGTGTCGGCCGAGGCGCCGTAAGGGGCGCGGGCGAGGTGCGGTGTCATTGAGGACGGCACCCTCGGGGGTGCGCGGTCCGCGGGGGCCGACCCCGGGCGGGCAGGGGTACAGGATGTGCATAACCTTGCCCCCCGGAAAAGTCCGCAGCGTTCCACCGCACCGGCGCCCCTGCGTGCCCCGGCCGGACCGCTGTGCAGGGCGGTCCGTAACCATCTCACGGCCGGCACGAAGGAGCCAACATGTCCGCATCCCCACGCTCAAGGTCCCGCCTGGCCGCCGCGCTGGCGCTGGCGGCCGGGGCGATCGCCCTGAACGCCGTACCCGCGCCGGCGCAGTACTTCGGCCGGAACAAGGTCCAGTACGAGACCTTTGACTTCCGGGTGCTGCGCACCACGCACTTCGACGTCTACTTCTATCCCGAAGAGGAGGTGGCCGCGCGCGACGCCGCCCTCATGGTGGAGCGCTGGTACGCCCGCCTGAGCCGGGTGCTGGAGCACGAGTTCGAGGTGCGCCAGCCCCTGATCCTGTACGCCAGCCACCCCCACTTTCAGCAGACCGTGGCCCTGGGCGGCCAGATCGGCGAGGGGACGGGCGGCGTGACCGAGGCGTTCAAGCAGCGCATCATCATGCCCATGGCCCACTCCTACGAGGAGACGGACCACGTGCTGGGGCACGAGCTGGTGCACGCCTTTCAGTACGACATCAGCGGCTTTGGCCGCGCGGGCGGCGGGCTGGAGGAGGCGGCGCGGCGCTTCAACGTCCCCGGCTGGTTCGTCGAGGGGATGGCCGAGTACCTGAGCGTGGGCCCCGTGGACCCGCACACGGCCATGTGGCTGCGCGACGCCGCCCTCACCGGCCGCATTCCGACCGTGGAGCAGCTGACGTACGATCCGCGCTTCTTTCCCTACCGCTGGGGACAGGCGTTCTGGGCCTACGTGGGCGGCCGCTGGGGCGACGCGACCATCGGGCAGATCCTGAAGCAGGTGGGGCAGGGCGTGCCCTACCCCGACGCCTTTCAGCGCATCCTGAACGCGTCGCTCGAGGAGATCGTGGACGACTGGGGCACCTCCATCCGCCGCACCTACCTGCCGCTGCTTTCGGAGCGGCGCGAGGCGCGCGAGGAGGCCCGGCCGCTGGTCACGCTGCGCACCGAAGGCGGGCGGCTGAACCTGGCGCCGGTGGTGTCGCCGGACGGGCGGTTCGTGGCCTTTCTGTCGGAGCTGGAGTTCCTGGACGTGGAGATGTTCATCGCCAGCGCCGAGACGGGTGAGATCATCCGGCGCCTGGTGCGCGGCACGGCGTTCGACCCCCACTACGGGAGCCTGCGCTACATCAACTCGGCGGGCACCTGGTCGCCGGACTCGCGGCGCTTCGCGTTTTCGGCGCTGCGCAACGAGCGCGACGTGGTGGTGGTGACGGACGTGCAGCGGGCCAACCGCCTGCGCGAGTACCGCATCCCCGGCGTCAGCGAGATCAGCAATCCCACCTGGTCGCCGGACGGCGGCACCATCGTGGTGTCGGGGCTGCGGGGCGGCATTACCGACCTGTACGCGCTGGACGTGAACACGGGGCGCACGCGCCAGCTTACCGACGACCGGTTCGCGGACCTGCAGCCCATGTACTCGCCGGACGGGCGCACCATCGCCTTTACCACCGACCGCGGCGAAACCGACTTTCAGACCCTGAGCTTCGGGCAGTACCGGCTGGCGCTGATGGACGTGGCCTCGGGCGAGATCCGCACGCTGGACCCCGTTCCCGGGGCCGGGGGCGGCGTGGGGCCGCGCGCGGTGGGCAAGAGCATCAACCCGCAGTGGAGCCGCGACGGCCGGTCGCTGTTCTTCATCTCCGACCGCACGGGGATCTCCAACATCTACCGCGTGGAGCTGGCGACCGGCGCACTGACCCAGGTGACGGACCTGTTCACCGGCGTCAGCGGCATCACCGACATGAGCCCCGCCATCTCGTCGTCGCACAACGCAGACAAGCTGGTGTTCACGGCGTACGAGCGCGGCGGATTCAACATCTACTCCATCACCAACCCCGCGGAGCTGGCGGGGACGGAGCCGCGGCCGGTGCAGACGGCCGGCGCGGCGCTGCAGGGGGTGCCGCTGGCGGCGCTGCTGCCGCCGGTGCCGCGGCCGGAAGAGGCGCCGTACAACCGCGTGCTGCTGGCGGTGAACGAGTTCCAGGCCGGGCTGCCGGACCCGGAGGAGCGGAGCGCCTGGACGGTGATCCCGTACCGGCCGCGCATTACCCTGGACTACCTGGGGCAGCCCAGCGTCGGTGCCACGGTCAGCACGGGCGGCTTCAGCCGCGGCGGGCTGTACGGCGGCATCTCGGGCATCTTCAGCGACATCCTGGGCTACCACAACATCTACGCGACGGTCCAGGCGCAGGGGCAGGTGGACGAGATCGGCTTCAGCACCCTTTACCTGAATCAGAAGCACCGCTGGAACTGGGGCGTGGCCGCGCAGCGCGTTCCCTACGTGTTCGGCGGCTACGGCGAGGGGGTGAACGAGGACGGCGAGTACGTGCAGCAGCAGGTACTGCTGCGCTACTTCATCAGCAGCCTGAGCGGGGTGGCGCAGTATCCGTTCTCGCAGGTGCAGCGGCTGGAGTTCTCCGGGGGGGTGCGGCGCATCAGCTCGGACCGGCAGATCATGGAGCTGGTGTACGAGCCCGTTGTGGAGAACGAGAGGGTGGTGGGGCTGATCGGGCCGCTGGAGCAGCGCCGGCGAGAGGTGGAGGGCGAGGCGTTCCACATGGCGGAGGGTACGGCGGCGCTGGTGTACGACGCGTCGCTGATGGGCTACACCTCGCCGTTCGCGGGGATGCGCTACCGCTTCGAGGTGGCGCCCACGGTAGGGAGCCTGCAGCTCAACACCCTTACGGCCGACTTCAGGCGCTACGTCTTCCTGCGGCCGTTCACCCTGGCGTTCCGCGGAATGCACGTGGGACGCTACGGGCGCGACGAGCACCGGATCGGCGCCATCTACCTGGGGTGGCCGTTCCTGATCCGCGGCTACGGGCGCGAGAACGTGGCCGACGCGTGCGAGAAGACGCTGCGCGACGGCGGCGGCACCGAGTGCGAGCTGTACTTCGACGAGCTGAAGGGGAGCCGTGTGGCGCTGGCCAACCTGGAGCTGCGGGTTCCCATCATCCGCCAGCTGGTGGTGGGGAACACGCTGGGGCTGCCGCCGGTGGAGGGCTTCGTGTTCGCGGACGCCGGCACGGCGTGGGGCAGGATCGAACCCAACCCCGGGCAGATCCTGGAGACCCGCGCCACTTTCCGCCGCGGCGTGGACGCCGACGTTTCGGAGCGGGGCATCGTCACCAGCGCGGGCGTGGGGGCGCGGGTGAACCTGTTCGGCTACTTCGTGGTGGAGGCGGTGTACGTGAACGGCTTCGAGCGCCCGCGCGGCTGGCACTGGCAGTTCGCCCTGCAGCCCGGGTTCTGAAGTGCGTGAGTGCGTGAGTGCGTGAGTCCGGAAGTGCGAAAGTTCGAAAGTGCGGGAGTGCGAAAGTGGCGCTCCCGCGCTTTTGCGTCTGGGGCGCCCGCTGTTCCCCTATTCCCTAACCCGGCGTAGCCGGAACCACACAGGAGGAACGGCGGTTTTGGGCGTGTCCCTCCGCTGCGCTCCGGGCCGGGCTGCGCGCGC
>JAHWJJ010000304.1 GCA_019348475.1 Gemmatimonadota bacterium
CATCTCGCTGGCCAAGAAGTACGTCCCCGAGGGGCGCCACTGCCACCACTGGCACGTGGGCGAAGAGATCCACGCCACCGCGCCCACCGACCGGCTGAAGGCCATGTCGCTGGGGTACCTGTGCCACCTGGCGGCAGACACCATCGCCCACAACTACTTCGTCCCGCGCCAGCTGGTGCTCACCTCGTCCACGTCGGGGGTGGGGCACTCGTACTGGGAGGCGCGCATGGACACGCACCTGGACGAGCGCTACCGGCGCCTGGCGCGGCACGTGGTGATGGAGCACGACCACCGCGACGCCGACGCCCTGTTCGACCAGGTGCTCAGCCACACCCTGTTCTCGTTCCGCACCAACCGGCGCATCTTTCGGGGGATGATCCGGTTCCAGGACAACGAGCGGTGGCAGGCGGTGTTCGGGACCATGCTGGCCCGCTCGCGGTGGGACCTGTCGGACGAGGCGGTGGTGGGGTACCTGGAGCGCTCGTTCGACTACCTGGTGGACTACCTGAACCGCCGCGGCGAGGCGATCTGCGCCGCGCTGGACCCCATCGGCGACCGGCACCTGGCCATGAGCAAGCAGGTGCGGCGGATGGCGATGCAGGACGGCGCGGCGCAGAACCCCGCGCTGCTGCACGAGATGGCCGACAACTTCTTTCCCCTTCCCGAGGTGCCCTTCGGCCACCTTCGCGCCCTCCCCGCCGATTCGCGCCACCACCTGCCCGCCCTGGCAGGGTGACGAACGACCATCAGGGTGACGAGGTACTCGCGAGGGGACCGCGGGGAACGGCGGGGGAACCGCGGGGACCGCGAGGGGACCGCGGGCTGAAGCCCGCGGCTGGAACTGCCACAAGCCCCGTCTCGGCTCGCTGACGCTCGCCGAACGGGGCTTCAACCCCGGACCCGCGTCCCGATCCGCGCAGGGCGCGCGTTCTCACTCCTGCCCCAGCGGACCGCCGGCGCGGCTGGCGGGCAAGTTGCAGCGCCGGTTTTTCCGAACCACGCTGGACACCGCAGCCCAGGGAGAATCCACATGCGCACCGTTCGCCGCTTCGCAACGCCCGCCCTTGCAGCACTGGTCGCGCTCGGCGCCTCCGGGTGCGCGGGGCTCAGCTTCAGCCCGGGCTGCGGCTTTGCCGCCGCCGATCTCATGACGGACGGCGCCAGCCGCATGAACCGCGGCTTTCAGCTGCACCAGGCGCGGGCGCAGCAGCAGGCGTTTCAGCACAAGGCGATGATGGGCGGCGCCGAGTTCAACCGCGGCGCCATCCGCAAGCCCGGCTCACTCCCCGTCGCGCAGAGCACGCCGGCGTCCCCGCTCTGCTTCCGCTGACCGGCGGCTGACGGCATCAGGATGGACGAAGGAAGGCCGGCGGCTCCCCGCGAGCCCGCCGGTCTCTTGGTGGGGCGAGCAATCGTGCCCGCCGTAAAATGGACAGCATTGACAAGATCCGACCCGGTCTTTACGATTGAGGATACGACGGCCAACGTTCATCCAGGGAGCCAACCCGATGCCCCTCTCGCTCAGTCCCGAGCTCGAGCGCCGGATCACGGAGAAAGTCGAATCCGGTGAGTACGACTCCGCCGAGGACGTTCTCAGCGACGCCCTGGATGCGCTGTCTCATCTGACCGAGGAAGAAGAGGCGAAGCATAACGCGCTTCGCCGAGAGATCCAGAAGGGAATCGATTCCCTGAACAATGGTCGCTACTCGCCCAAGGACGAGGTGTTCGCCCGCCTCCGAGCCCGCCGTGGACGCGCTCCGGCGTGAGGATCATCCGTGTTTCGCCCGAAGCCGAAGATGATCTGATCCAGGCTGCGGAATACCTGGATCGCGAAACGGGGAATCCGGAGTTCGGCCATCGCCTGCACGATGGACTTGACCACGTCATGGAGTTGATCGCGGAGAATCCCTGGATGGGGCGCGCGCGGCCGGATCTTGAGGAAGGACTGCGAGCGTTTCACCACGCCCGCTTCACGATCTTCTGGCGTCTTCACGTTGACACAGTCGAAATTGTCCGCGTTCTCCACCAGCGCCAGGACGTGGAGCGGGAGTTCGGGGTCAAGCGATAAGGATCCAGACCGCGGGCGTCCCCCATCACCGGCCCTTACCGCCTCAAATTGCGCGGGGAAGGGAGAAATTCGATCACGCTTCGCGAGTTCGGCATCGCGTCCAATCTCCCCCCTGCCACCCGTGAACGTGCCTGGGGTGCGACCCGGTCGAACACGGCATCCGCGTGATGCAGTCGCGCGCCTGCCGAGGCCGGCGGAGCGAGAGCGACCGCGTCAGCGTCACACCTCAGCCTGGGCCAGGATAGGAGGCACCCGCCATGGACGCAGGCGCCAAATGGTCCGCACGCCGTTCGCAACGGTGACGGTCATGATGGTGAGCCCGGCCGCGCGCCAGACGCCCACCACGGCGCCGTAGTCCTCGTCGCGGAACTCCCGGACGGCCGTCGGCACGTCAGGGTGCGGCCTCGGCCGGCTGCGGGGACGAAAAGCGGCCGTGGCGAAGGAAGCGAACGATGAGAAGGTGCACGTCCGCGCGGTTCATCAGGAACGAGTGGAAGCCGTCCACCACCACGTGGTCGCGGGCGCCGGGAAGGTGCGTCTCCGCGACGCGCACCTTGCGGTCCCGCGACCCCGCGATGATCCCCACCTCCACCCCCTCCGGCAGCGCCAGGGTCCGCGCGGTGGATTGCGGATGCGTGCGCAGGTCGCGGATCGGCGGCATCACCGCCCCCAAGCGGGGAGCCCAGCGGTCCGCGGCGGCCGAGCCCCGGTTGGGCGGCGCCAGCATCACCACGCGCCCGGCGCGCTCCGGAGGCGCCTGCGCCAGCATGGACCGGATGATCACCGTCCCCAGGCTGTGCCCCACGAAGTGCACGCGCGGCGCGTCGCCGGTGCGCTCCGCCGCGCGCCGCGCCAGCGCCGCGCCCAGCGAAGCCACCGAGCCGCGAGTGCTGCGGTAGCCGAACTGGGCCACGCGGTAGCCGTCCGCCTCCAGCCGCTGCTCCAGCAGCCACATGGAAAGCGGCGTGCGCCCCATCCCGTGCACCAGGATCACCAGCTCGCGCGTGTCCCTGGCCCCCGCCGTGTCGCGTTCCGCCGACGGCGGGGAGATCTGCGCGCTGGCGGAGGGGCTGATCGCCAGGAGCGCGAACAGGCCGGCCGCGGCCAGGCTCCGCGCGAGCGACCGCGGCACCCACCTTCCGCGATACGCGATCGTCGGCATCATTCCCACTCCGGCTCCAGGTTGGCGTACTTCAGCACCACCGTCTTGCGGCCCACGTTGTCGAACTCGATGGCCGCCTTCACCTCGCTGCCGTGTCCGGTGAGCTCCATCACCGTCCCTGCGCCGAACGACGGGTGCCGCACGCGGGAGCCCTTGCGCATCGACGGCAGGTCCTGCGAATCGGAGTAGTCCACCTGGTACGTCTCGTCGTCGCCCCCACCGCCGCGCGATGCGGTGGACGCGGGCGCCTTCCACGACGGCGATCCGCCGAACAGCCGCTCCCGGCGCGTGGTGTACGCGCCGGACGACTTCCACGGCTGCGAATACGCCGAACGCTCCAGCACCCGGGCCGTGCGCCGCGCCTCCGTCAGGTCCTGGGGCACCGACTCCAGAAAGGGCGAGGGCGTGCTGTCCATGAACTGCGCGCCGCGCCGCCGCCGCTTTGCGTGGGTCAGGTACAGCTTGCGCTCCGCCCGCGTGACGCCCACGTAAAAGAGGCGGCGCTCCTCCTCCAGGTCCGCGGGCTCGTCGTAGGCGCGCGTCAGCGGAAACAGCCCGTCCTCCAGCCCGGCGATGAAGACGAAGGGAAACTCCAGCCCCTTGGCGTTGTGCAGCGTCATCATCGACACCGCGTCAGCCTGGGGATCGTGCTGGTCGATGTCGGCCACCAGCGCCACGTGGCCCAGGAACACGTCCAGCGGCCGCGCCGACTCGTCCTCGCCCGCGGCCTCCATCTCCATCATCAGCTCCGGGTCCTCCTCCTCCAGCCGGCGCTGCACCTCGGCCGCGCCGTTCACCAGCTCCTCCAGGTTCTCGATGCGGTCCTTTCCCTCGTCTCCCTCCGCCCGCAGCGCGTCCACCAGCCCGGATTCCATCACCAGCTCGCGCAGCAGCACGTCAAGGCGCATCCCGCCGGTGGAGGCCAGCGCCGCGTACTTTCGGATGAGCGCCGCCAGCTCCGGCAGCGCCTTCGCCGCGCCGCCGCGAATGCCGTCGATCGCCGCCGCCTGCTCCGCCGCGGCCAGCAGCGGGATGCCGCGCGCCGCCGCGTGCTCCGCCAGCCGCGTAACCGTCGTGTCGCCGATCCCCCGCCGGGGGACGTTGACGATGCGCAGGAACGCCTCGTCCGCGGCCGGGTTGGCCACCAGGCGCAGGTACGCCAGCGCGTCCTTGACCTCGCGCCGCTCGTAGAAGCGCGTGCCGCCGATCACCCGGTACGCCATCCGCTCCCGGCGCAGCGCCTCTTCCACGGAGCGCGACTGCGAGTTGGTGCGATACAGGACGACGAAGTTGCGCAGCGCCAGCGACGGGCTGTCGGCCAGGCGGCCGCGGATCTCCTCCGCGATCCACTGCGACTCGTCCGCCTCGTCCGCCGCCTCCACCAGGGTGATCCGCTCGCCGCCCACGTGGTCCGTGCGCAGCGTTTTGCCCTTGCGATGCACGTTCTGCTCGATCACGCGGTTGGCGGCTTCCAGGATGGTCTGGGTGGAGCGGTAGTTCTGCTCCAGCTTGACCACCCGCGCGTCGGGAAAGTCCTTTTCGAAGTCCAGGATGTTGCGGATGTCGGCGCCGCGCCAGCCGTAGATGGACTGGTCGTCGTCGCCCACGACGAACAGGTTGCGGTGCTCCTCCGCCATCTGGCGAAGAAAGACGTACTGCGCGCGGTTGGTGTCCTGGTACTCGTCCACCAGCACGAAGCGAAAGCGGCCGGCGTAGCGCCGCAGCACGTGGGGGTTGTCCCGGAACAGCTGCACCGGCTTTACCAGCAGGTCGTCGAAGTCGAAGGCGTTCGCGTCGCGCAGCGCCTTCTGGTACAGGGGATAGACCTGCGCCACCACCTTTTCGAACGGGTCCAGCGCTCGCTCCGCGTAGGCGTCCGGCCCCGTCAGCTCGTTCTTGGCGGACGAGATGGCGCCGTGCACGGAGCGCGGCGTCCACTTTTTGGGGTCCAGCTGCAGGGTGTCGCGGATGATGCGCTTGGTGAGCCCGTCGGCGTCATCCGCGTCGTACACGCTGAAGCCGGGGCTGTACCCCAGCCGCTGCGCGTCGCGGCGAAGGATGCGCACGCCGATGGAGTGAAAGGTGCCGATCCACATCCCCGTGGGCTCGCGCCCCAGGCTCTTGCGGACGCGGTCGCGCATCTCGCCCGCCGCCTTGTTGGTGAAGGTGAGGGCCAGGATGCTCCCGGGATCCACCCCCATCTCCTCCACCAGCCAGGCGATGCGCGTGGTGAGCACGCGCGTCTTGCCGGACCCCGCGCCCGCGAGCACCAGCAGCGGCCCCTCGAAGTGCGAGGCCGCGTCGCGCTGCTCCGGGTTCAGGTGCGAAAGATCGAACGCCATCTATCCTGCACTCTGGCTGTGATTCTAAGGGTCCCCCACCCTCCGCCCGCCCCCCGCTCGTTCCTTGCGGAGACGGGGGGCGGCAAAGACATCGTGTTGAGGCGGAGTTCGCTCGGCCCGCCGGCCCCCCATCCCCGGCCCTTCCCCCACAAACTGCGTGGGGGAAGGGAGAACTTCGATCGCGCTTTGCGAGCCCGGCGTCGCGTCAACCTCCCCCGGCAGCTGGCGGCGAAGATCGTCGCGTGAGGCGGAGTTCGCTCGGCCCGCCGGGCGCCCCCCCATCCCCGGCCCTTCCCCCACAAACTGCGTGGGGGAAGGGAGAATTCGA
>JAHWJJ010000305.1 GCA_019348475.1 Gemmatimonadota bacterium
AGAGCTCGTCCGTTCTCCGCGTCCTCCATCCCTTCCTCCGCGTCCTCCGCGTGATGCTTTTTGGGGGTCTGCACAGAAGACCGGAGGAGTTGCTATCAGCCGTGCGGGCCGGTGCCGTTGCCCACGCGGAACCGGTCGGCCAGCGCGTTCATCTCCTGGGCCATCCCGGCCAGGCTCTGGCTGGCCTGGGCCAGCTCTTCCATCGCGGCGTTCTGGTTCTCCGCCGCCCGCGCCGTCTGCTCGGTGCGTGCGCGGCTTTCGCCCGCGATCACCTCTACGCCGCGCATGGCCGCCAGCAGGTCGTCGACCCCCGCGGCCTGCTCCTCTACCTCGCCGTGGATGTGCTCGATGGCCTCGAGCGCGCGCGACAGCCCCTCGACCATGGCCGCCAGCGACGACTGGCCGTCGCGCGACGCCTCGCCCACGCCGCCCAGGCGCTCGTCGGCGAAGGCCAGCTGCTCGCGCACCCGCTGGATGGCGTCGCGCGTCTGCCCCACGGTGCCGTCCACCTGCGCCGCGGACGTGCCCGACTGCCCCGCCAGCTTGCGCACCTCGTCGGCCACCACGGCAAAGCCCCGGCCGTGCTCCCCCGCCCGGGCCGCCTCGATGGCGGCGTTGAGCGCCAGCAGGTTGGTCTGCTCGGCGATCTCGCGGATGGTGGTCACAAAGCCGCCGATGCGCTCGCCGGCGCCGTGCAGCGCGTCCACGGCCGTGCTGGCGCGCTCGTAGCCGCGCCCGATCTCCACCAGCATCTGCCCCGTCTGGGCGATGCGCTCCGCGTGCGAGCCGGTCTGCCCCGCCAGACGCCGCGCGTCCTCGGCGGCCGACGACGCGTGCTGCCGCACCACGCGGTTCTGCGCGGCCATCCGCTGCAGCGCCTGGCCGCCCTGCGCCACCAGCCGCATCTCGCGCTCGGACTCGCCCGCGGCCTCCGTGGCGATGTGGCCCACCTCGGCGGCCGTGGCGTGCACCTCCTGCGCGGTGGCCGAAAGCTGCTCCGCCAGCGCCGCCAGCGAGCGCGCCTGCGTCTGCACCTCACGGATCACGCCCCCCAGCGAGGCGGCGGTGCGGTTGACGGCGGCGGCCAGAAAGTCCATCTGGTCGCGGCTGGAGGCGGCAAGCTGCACGCGAAAGTCGCCGGACTCCACCTCCGCCAGCGCGCCGCGCACCTCGCGCAGCCGGCGCGTGTAGTGCGTGGGGCCCAGCAGCGTCGCCACCAGCACCGTCACCACCACCGCCGTCTCCAGCGCCAGCATCTGCCAGGGCAGCTCCATCCCCGGGTTGGCCGCGAGCCCCACCAGCCGGGCCGCCGGGTACAGCAGCGCGCTGGCCGCCGTCGAGGCCCAGCTGGCACGCGGCACCCCCAGCGCCGTGGACGAGAACAGCGCCGCGTAGTACGGAATCATCAGCATCCCATACGGGCCGTGCGCCGCCGTGAAGCCGAACAGCGCCAGGTGGTCCACCACCAGGCTGGCCCAGAACTGCCAGGCCGCCCAGCGGTCGCGCAGCAGCGACAGGTGAAAGGCCGCGTTCACCAGCGCCACCCCGCCGCCCACCGCCAGCAGCGCCTGGTAGGAGATGGTCATCACCCCCTGCCACCGCAGCAGCGCCACCAGCGGCACCGCGCCCACGATCAGGATCCACCGCACCCACACCTCGTCGCGCGTCTTGGCGCGCAGGATGTAGTCCTGCTCGGAAGCAAAGCGCGACGCCAGGCCGTCTGCGCTGGCGGGCGCGGCCGGGGCGGTACTCACGACGGGATCTGCCATGGACGGGGGACGAGGAGACAAAACGAGCGGGCCGCGTGATCGCGCCCCCGGCGGTGCGGACCGCGGAGGGCGTGCGTGCGGAGGCAAGCCGCCGACGGGCGTTTTCGGAAGGGACAAGATCGTCTGTCTACAACGTGGCGTCAAGGGTGAGTAGACTCCGCCGGGCGACCGGGCGCGTTCCGCCTTCTCGCCGGCGGAGAGGGCCGCCCCGGGTTCGCTGGCGACCGGGACTGCGCGCGCCGCCGCAACGGCGGCCGGCGGCGCGCGCGGTGGTCAGCGGTGTGGGTAGAACTGCACGGTCCACTCCGAGCCGGTGGCAAAGCCGGCGAGGTTCGCGGGGTTGAAGACGCTCAGGCTGGTCACCGCGCCGCCCGCCATGGCCGCCGGCCCGTCCACCACGCGCAGGTGACAGCCGCCCAGCACCAGCCCCGGGCGCGGCACGTCGTTGCTGATCAGCGTGCAGGCGCCCGACGCCGTGAACACCCCCTCCGGCGTGTCGAAGCGCGCGAACATCATCTGCGGGAGCCCGGGCGGAAAGGTGGGGTCGGTGATGCGGATGCACGCGGTGGCGGATCCCACGCGCCGCACGCCGTTGTTCACGATGCGCCCCGACGAGGCCGTGGCCGCCTCGGACCAGAGCGACGCGCCCAGGAACACGTTGGCCTGGAAAGGTGCGGCCTGGCACACCGCGCGATTGGCGGGAAAGTCGGGGTCCTCGATGGAGCGAAAGCGCAGCACGGTGGGCCTGCCTCCCTGCTGGGGCGCATCGTTCACCATCTCGGTAGCGCCGGCCAGCGCCAGATCGCCGCTGGCGCGGCCGCGGTCGGAGCCGGCGGGGCCGTCGGTGCAGGCGGCGGCCAGCGCGGCGAAGGCCAGGACGAACGTCGGGCGAAGCTTCATGGAAGTCGTGCTCCTGTGCGTGTTCGGGGGGGAGTGGCGGATCAAAGACGGACGAGCTGTGCGCCGTAGTGCACGTTGGCTCCCACGGCGGCGATGAGCACCAGGTCGCCACTGTCCATGCGGACGACCCCCTGCTCCAGGTCCTCGGCCAGCAGGATGAGCATCCCGGCGGCCGAGGTGTTTCCGTAGCGGTCCACGTTGCACGCCACCCGCTCCGGGGGAAGGCCCGACTGGCGTACGAAGTGGTCCATCAACCGCTTGTTGGGCTGGTGGAAGTAGTAGCGCTTGACCTGCGCGCGCAGTTCCGGACGCTCCGCCAGCACGCCGTCGATGCAGGCGTTCATGTACAGCGGATACGAGCGGGCCACCAGCTGGCCGTCCACCACGAAGGCCGCGTCGGCGGGGTTCTCCACCGGGTCGAAGCGGCTCTCCAGCCCGCCGGCGCGGCGGATGACCAGCTGCAGGTAGTCGTTTCCGCTGAACGACGCCACGATCCCGGCGCCGTGGCCCACGTCGCCGCGCAGGATGACGGCGCCCGCGCCGTCGCCGAACACGTAGGCGCCGAACGCGGCCGGAAGCCGCTTGCGCCCGGGTGCCGACTCCACGTCGCCGCTCCACACGTCGCGGTTCACCAGCGCCGAGGTGAACGCGCTGCCGATGACGGCCGCGGTGCGGATGGCGCCGCTGCGGATCATCCGGTACACCATGTCCATCACATACGGCGTGCCGCCGCAGCCGTCGTCGATCAGTAGCGCGAAGGCGTCGGTGCGGCACCCCACGCGGCGGTGCACCTCCATGGCGTCGTAGCTGAAGTTCACACGGTCGGGGGTGCAGGTCACCACGAACACGGCGTCCAGCTCGCTTCCCTCGATCCCCGCCATCTGCATGGCCGAACGCAGCGCGGCCTCGCACATGTCGGTGTTGCAGCGGGGCCCGCTGCTGGTGGCGGGCGGGGCCACGGCCACCCCCGTGTGGGCGCAGACGTCCCACAGAAAGCGCCGCTCCCGGATCTGCGTTTTTTCCTCGATCCAGTCCGCGGACCAGCCGGGGATCGCCTGCGTGATGTGTGCGTTGTCGATGGCGCGCGTCGGGACGTACGCGCCCGCGCCGATCAGGCGCACGGCACGAGTCCCGAACTGCGGGGGGATCTGGATCATTGGGACCGCTTCCCGGATGGAGGGGGGTGCTGCCGGGGAGAATGGCGCGGCGTGTACGATGCCGCCGGTGCTGTGTGACG
This sequence comes from Gemmatimonadota bacterium, assembly GCA_019348475.1. Lineage (GTDB taxonomy): Bacteria > Gemmatimonadota > Gemmatimonadetes > Longimicrobiales > Longimicrobiaceae > Longimicrobium. Next base: position 3,907 of record JAHWJJ010000305.1, read on the forward strand.
GCCAGCTTGTAGCGCACGCAAGGTGCCATCGCGGCTGCACGTCTCCGTGTGCCCTTCGGGCACCCGGGCTGTGCGTCATCTTCGTGTCAGGGGATGGATGGGTGGCTTCGCCGGAATCTCAACTCGCGCAACGAGTTGATGAATCGGCGCCTGCCCGCTGATCGTCTTCCCGGCTGTGCCTTCGTCCCCTCCCTGGCACGTTTGGCGCGGAGTCCTCGAGTGGCTTCAAGGGGAGAGAGAGTTTGCGATTTGCAAACTACATCGCGAAATGAGAGGGTAAGCGACCGTGCTGGCGCCGCGCGCATGCTGGGCGGGCTTGTCCACTCTGTCGTCGGGCGTCCAGCCGGGGCGGCCTCTTACAGATCGCAATCGGGTGGATAATGTGCCCCGGTGGGCCCCCGCTACGCCACCTCGCTTCCTGCCCGTCCAGAAGATGCGGATGGTTTCCCGTACTCTTGCCGACATTACCCGCTCTTTCAGAGGGGTCGCCTGCATCCTGCCGATCCATCCGGTCCGCCTCCGGCCGTCGCACCCGTATCATGCAGCACTGCCCGCCTTCTCCGACGGCTTTCTCATACCGATTCCCACCGTCTGCTGTGCACCCGTTCTACTGCGGGTCTCACGCCGTTCTCGGGCTCCAATGCACAAAGAATGGCGATGACGGTTATCACACGAGAACGGCCGCCCCGTGCGAGGGGCGGCCGTTCTCGACAGATCCGAGCCAGTGGCGTCAGGCGGGGACGGCCTCGGCCTCGGCGGGGTCGGTCAGGGCGGCGGCATCGATGGGGATGGAGATGGCGCTGACCTCTTCCTCCGTCCAGACGCGGAAGCAGTCCCAGCCGAACTCGCGCGCCGCGCGGCCCTGGTCGGGAAAGCCGAACCAGTCCGTCCACCCTTCCTTCTCCGCGCGCCACTTGCAGTCCCAGTAGAACGACACGCGCCGCTCCTCGGTCATGGTGCGGACGAAGAGCTTGCCGCGAAAGTACTCGCACCCCGACACGCCGCGCACTTCGATTGATTCGATGGGGAGGTGCGGATATTCTACCAGCATGCGCGTGAGGGTGCGCTCCACCTTGATCCCGGGGCACCCGGGGCTGAATGCGATGCGCTCGCTGGAGCGGCCGTCGCGCAGGAACTGGATCAGCGCCTCGCGAAACGAGGGCGCGGCGGCGGACCGGTCGAGCAGATCGGCAATCGTCATGCGTGGGGCGGTCGGGGTGAATCAGTGGGCGGTAACCCAAGATAACCAAACGTTAACGTTTCGCCAAGTCGTTGCCCGCAGACACCTTGCGGTGCCGCTGCACGCCTTCTGCCCGATCCGCCGTGAGCCAGCCGTTTCCCCCGTCCGATCGCCCCGACCTCCACCCCCCGCCCGAGGTGCCGTCCATCGCGCGAACGCTGCGCGACGCGGGGTTCGACACCTGGGCGGTGGGCGGCGCCGTGCGCGACGCGCTTGCCGGCGGCCGCCCCGGCGACTGGGACCTGACCACCGCCGCCCGCCCCGGCGACGTGCGCCGCCTGTTCCGGCGCACCGTCCCCGTGGGCATCGCGCACGGGACGGTGGGGGTGCTGGGAAGGGACGGGCACCTGTACGAGGTCACCACCTTTCGGCGCGACGTAGAGACGGACGGCCGGCACGCGCGCGTCATCTTCGCGGACACGGTGGACGACGACCTGCAGCGCCGCGATTTCACCATCAACGCCGTCGCCTGGCACCCCCTCACGCACGAGCTGCGGGACCCGCACGGGGGCGTGCCGGACCTGCGCGAGGGCATCCTGCGCACCGTCGGCGACCCGGCGGAGCGCTTTCGCGAGGACCGGTTGCGCGTGCTGCGGGCCCTGCGCTTCGCCGGCCGCTTCGGGCTCCGCATCGACGGTGCGACGTGGGGCGCCGCGCGGGAGGCGGCTCCGGAGCTGGTGCACCTGTCCGCGGAGCGGGTGCGCGAGGAGCTGCTGAAGGTGCTGCGGCAGGTGGATCCGCCGTCCCT
>JAHWJJ010000028.1 GCA_019348475.1 Gemmatimonadota bacterium
CGGCTGGCGACCCCTCCCCCAACCCCGGGGGAGGGGTGGCGTGGAGCAGGGTGTAATCCGCAGAACGAAGTTCAACCTCCCCCAGGGGTTTTTGGGGGAGGTCGCGAGGAACGAGCGGGAGGGGGCGCGGCGCGGAGCCGACCATGCTTCTGAAAGGCTGGTCACGCGCCATCCAGCGATTGAGGAATCCGCCACCCCGCGTGCAGTTGCAGGCTATTCCCTGTTCCGTATTCCCTATTCCCTGCAGTTCATGCCGCTCCCTCCCGTCTACGGCCACGCGGACGCGCTGGCGATGCTCGCCGCGGCGGCGCGCGCGGGCAACCTGTCGCAGTCGCTCCTGGTGCACGGGCCCTCGGGCGTAGGCAAGGAGCGGGTGGCGCTCTGGGTCGCGCAGCTGGTGCTCTGCGCGCAGCCTGGCGACGGCGGGCCCTGCGGAGAATGCCGCGCGTGCCGGCAGATCGACCGGCTGGAGCACCCGGACGTCCACTGGTTCTTTCCCCTTCCCCGCCCCGACGCGGCGACGCCCGAAAAGCTGCGCGACAAGCTGGAAGAGGCGCGCGGCGCGGAGCTGGCGGCGCGGCGCGCCAACCCGCACCACGTGCCGCAGTTCGACAAGGCGCCCGCGTACTTCATGGGCACCATCCAGAACCTGCAGCGCCTGGCCTCCATGCGCCCGTCCGTGGGCTCGCGCAAGGTGTTCGTCGTCGGCGACGCGGAGGCCATGGTGCCGCAGGAGTCCAGCCCCGAGGCGGCCAATGCCTTCCTCAAGCTGCTGGAGGAGCCGCCGGCGGACACCACGCTGGTGCTGACCTCGTCCAGCCCCGGCGCGCTCCTCCCCACCATCCGCTCGCGGGTGCTCCCCATCCGCCTGCTGCGCATCGCGGTGGACGAGGTGGCGGAGTTCCTGGTGCGGGAACTTTCGATGGACCGTGCGGAGGCGGCGACGCTGGCCGCGATCTCGGAGGGGGCGATCGGGCGGGCGCTGCGGCTTACGCCGGGCGCGGGGGGCGCGGGGGCGCTGCAGCGGCTGCGCGAGATGGGACGCGACCTGCTGACCGCGGCGCTGGCGGAGAGCGAGGCGGGGCGCTTCGCCGCGGCCAACGCGGTGGCGCCGTCCGGGGCGCGGGGCGAGTTCAGCGGCGCGCTGGCGGCGCTGGCGCTCTGGCTTCGCGACCTGATGGCGGTGGCGGCGGGGGCGCCGGACTCGGTGGCGTACGCCAGCGCGGCGGACGAGGCACTGCTGCGGAAGCTGGCCGGGCGCCCCGGCGTGCACGCGGCCGGCGTGGCGCACGCCATCCTGCGCGTGCAGGAGGCGCAGGAGCTCGCGTCCGGCAACGTGAACCCGCAACTCATCCTGGCAAACGTGCTGGGCGGCATCCGCCGGGCGCTGGCGTAGGCGCGTCGCCCCGCTTGACGCCGGGGGGCCTTGACGCGACATCCGTTTGCCCCATCGCCCCACCCGTGTCCCACCTGCATGTGGAACAGAATCCCGCCACCGGAAAAATGTCCGACGACCCCGGCTTCACCCACCTGGACGAGAGCGGCCGCCCCCGGATGGTGGACGTGGGGGGCAAGGCCGTGACGCGCAGAACCGCGGTGGCGGAGGGCACGATCCGCATGTCGGCGGAAACCCTGCGCGCCATCGTGGCCGGCGAAACGCCCAAGGGGAACGTGCTCGTGATCGCCCAGCTGGCGGGGATCATGGGCGCCAAGCGCACCCCCGACCTCATCCCCCTGTGTCATTCCATTCCACTGAGCTCGGTGGAGGTGGATGTCAAGCCCGACGCGTCTCTGCCGGGGGTACGGGTGACGGCGACGGTGGGGGTAGAGGCGAAGACGGGGGTGGAGATGGAGGCGCTCACGGCGGTAAGCTGCGCACTCCTTGCCGTTTACGACATGTGCAAGGCGCGCGACCGCGCGATGGTGATCGGCGCGGTGCGGCTGCTTCGCAAGGAAGGCGGACGGAGCGGCACCTGGGAAGCCGGACCTGAGGAGTGACCCGGCATATCCCTTGCTCCACCTGCCTGCGACCTGTGCAGAACGGAGGCACATCCATGCAGGCACTGATCCTGAAATTGCAGGCCGACGTAGAGGCCCGCAAACAATCCCGGCTGGACCTTTCCGCCACCGCGCGCGTGACGCTGGTGGCCGGATTGCTCTTTGTGGGCGCGTTCTTTCTGGGGGTGCAGTCGGCGGACTCCACGGTGTTGCAGTGGAGGGAGGCGCTGGGCGTCGCGGCGCCCGAAGGCGCGATGGAGCTTCAGGAGCTGGAGATCGCGCGCCTCAAGCGCATCCACGAAAACTCTTCGCAGTTCGGCATTCCGGCGGACCTGGCGGAGCGGATCGAGGACATTGCGCTGGCGGAGGGGATCGAGCCGCGCGTGGCGTTCGGGCTGGTGCGGGCGGAGAGCGAGTTCAACCGCCGCGCCGTGAGCCCGGTGGGCGCGGTGGGGCTGACGCAGCTGATGCCGTCCACGGCGCGCTACTTCAAACAGGGCGTGAGCCGCGAGGCGCTGTTCGACCGCGACACCAACCTGCGCATCGGGTTTCGCTACCTGCGCACGCTCATCGAGAAGTACGACGGCAACCTAGAGCTGGCCCTGCTGGCGTACAACCGCGGCCCCCAGCGGGTGGACTCGCTGCTGCGCGCGGGACAGAATCCGAACAACGGGTACGTAGAGATGGTGCTCGGAAAGCGGAACAAGCGCCGCTGATCTGAACCGTCGGAGCCCCACGAGAATCGCCCCGCCCGGCCACACGCCGGGCGGGGCGATTCGCTTGGCGGAGGACCTCCCGTGGACTTCGCTTGACGAGCGGCCTGGGCGCCGACCCGTTCACCCGCTCACGCCGTTCACCCGTTCACCCCTTCACCCCTTCACCCCTTCACCCGCTACTCCACCTCGCCGTGCGCCAGGTAATTGCCCAGCACGCGGTTGGTGGCGTTCAGGACCGCGAGGGCGGCGGAGCGGTGCGGGTCGGCGGTGGCCAGCGAGGCGCCGATGAGCGCGTGCACGTTCTCCGTGCGCAGCAGTACGACGACGAGGTCGGTGTCGAAGGCGCGGAAGCTCTTGATCCCCACCAGCCCGAACTGCATGCGGCGGTTCAGGATGGCCTCCAGCGCGCGGAGCGTGGCCTGCGCGGTCAGCCGCACTTCCACCGCGGCACCGGTCTCACCCTCCACCTCGTCGCGGTAGGTGCGGCCGCCCCACTCCAGCTCCACCTGCGCCAGCGCGCGCCCCGTCCGCGGCGTGGTGACCCGTGCCGCCACGAAGCGCACGCGTCGCCGCGCCTCGGGCGGGGGCAGGTGGGCCAGGTACACCTCGGCGTCGGCGGCCAGGCCGCCGCGGGCCAGAATGCCGCGCACCAGCATCTCGGTGGGTGCCTCCGCGCGCTCGCAGATCAGGTAGATGCGCAGCGGGTCCTGGTCGATCACGGCGCGGCGGACGCCTTCCAGCGCCTCCAGCTGCGCGCGCAGGTGCTCGCGCGCGTCTACGTCCAGTGCGGATAACGGCATGGGCGGGAAACAGATTGTGGGGGAACACTGGATTCCGAAGGTTGGGGCGGCAACCACGCGGTGTCAAGTTTCTTGTGATTACGCCGCGCAAAAAGGGCCCGGGGCGTGCGCCCCGGGCCTTCTTGCTCCGTCCACGTCCGATCCGCCGGATCAGAACCGCAGCAGCGCCGCGGCGCCGCGCAGGTCGGCGATGGCGTTGGCGTCGGCGAACTGGATGTCGGCGCCCTGCTGCTGCGCCAGGCGCACCATCTCTTCCATCACGTCCACGCCCTCCAGCTGCTCGCTCCCGTCGTACGGGCAGCGGGTGACGTCGCGGACGAAGACGAAGCCGCACTGCGTGCAGCGGGCGCCCTGCTGCTCACGGTCGCGCGCCAGCACCAGGGTGTCGACCTTGCCCTCCTGCAGCGCCGTGAGCGTGCCCTGCAGGCCCGCGGTGGCCAGGTAGTCGTGCGCGGCGCGGTCGCGCACCTGCTCCAGGAGCGCCTGGCTTTCGCGCTCCAGCTCGCCCGCCAGGTGCGGCTCCAGCCGCGCCAGGATCTCGCGCGCCGGGCCGTCCACGGGCGCCGGGCCGGTGTGGATGATGAGGTCGGCCACGGGCTGCGGCAGGAACTCCTTGAATTTGGCCACGTTCTGGTCCGTCCCCATCAGCACCAGGTGCTGGGGCTGATAGCGGGCCACGAACCGCTCCACCTCTTCGGCGAAGTCCTTGAAGAAGTGGCGCATCTCCTCCAGCTTGTGCCGCTGAAAGCGCTTGTGCGAGTATCCGCCGGCCTGCACGTGGTGGTTGGAGGTGGGCGCGATGGGGTCGCCGCGAAACTCCAGCTCGTCCAGCAGGGTGCCCAGGTACACGCTCAGAATGCGCACGTGCTCGCGGTCCATCAGGATCACGCCGTAGTGCTCGTACGCGTTCAGCACCTGCGCCAGCGGGCCGATGACGGGGCGGTCGGCCACCACCAGGCGGTTCTGCACGGGCACGGGAAACTGCAGCGCCTCCCACCAGTCGCCGCCCACCTCGCTGTAGATCACCAGGCCGCGGTTGGATTCGTCGAAGTTGTTGTCGATCCACTCCACCACGCGCTCCAGCAGGGTGCCCATCCCCGACTCGCTGCCGTTGCCGGTGCTGATGGGGCGGTTGCCCTCCAGCTCTTCGAACTGCGCGCGCTTCTGGCCCAGGAACACGTGGTGGTTGCGCTTGTTGTTGGCGTCTACCGACATGTCCAGGAAGAGCGAGAGCACGGGCTTGCCGCCGTCCTGCCGCTGAATCAACCGCTCGAGGTCCTGTCTGCTGATCATGGTCTGGCTGGTTGGAGGGTGGGGCGCCGCGCCGCGCGCGGACTCTCCGCGTCGGGGGTGGGAGGAATGCAAGAAAGCTGCCGATCGCCCCGCCTGGCGGGGGTCCGGCGGTGCGGGCGGGGGGATTTCGGAGTGCGCTGGCAAGTGGTTGACTGGCAGATACTTAGGGCAGAGATAGGGAATAGGGAATAGCCTCCGGGTGGTTCCTGGCCGGATCAGCCGCCGGAACGTCATTCGACATCCGTCGTGGGGGGACGAGCACGGGAGATGGGCTCGGGTGCGGATCTCGGCGCAATCCCGCCGGGGTGCTGGAGCGGGGGGCGCAGATCGGCGGCGAGTGGAAGCTGCTGGTGATCAGCGAGCACTGGTGCGGCGATGCGTTCAACACCGTCCCCGGCCGAGGTGCTGCCCAGCGCCGAGGTTCTGCGGATCACGTAGGCGGCAGTGCTATACGGCGGATCAGGCGATGCCGAGCGGGGTCCCGAGCTCGCGCGCGCGATCCCGTGGCATGTAGTTCGACAGCCGCCAGGTGCCGACCCCGAGTTCCGCCGCGGCGGCGAAGACTCTCGCTTCAGGATCTGCCAGACTCAGCAGCCTTGCTCCCTTCAGGTTGTTGGCTCTGACCACATCGGCCACCCTGGGTGTCACCCACACGTAAGCCGGAAAGGGCCAGATCATGAAGATGTCGCTTCCATCCCAGCGCTCGCAATCGAACAAGCGGCTCGGGTCCAGCGCACCCCGGTAGACCTGCTTTCCGCAGCCGGGGCACGGACCCTCCACTCTGCGGAGACCGCTGCGCGCGGGAGCGATCCCGCCCCAGCCGGTCGTCACCAGGCGCCAGAGGCTGGGCGGCTCACCCAGGGAGGCCGCACGAGCACCCGTATATCGGGCGCCCACGAGTTCGGCTTCCCATCCGGTGATCCCGGCCTCGAGAAAAATATCCCGCACCCGCCCGGTGACCATCCTGTCGAGCCCGTCGGTCACGAACAGGTCGCTGGGCGGACTTCTGAGGACGAGGGACGGCGCCGTGAGAGGCGCCCCCGGCAGAATGTGCCGGGGGTCCACGGGGCACGGTGTGCGGGGGCCGTACACCGTGCGCTCCGTGTCCACCGAAACCAGCCTGGGCCCGGAGCCGGTGTCAAAGAAGAGCAGCTGCGGTTGCATCTTCTCAGAAGAGGGGGGCTGCAATCCCGAATTCAGCCACCGCCGCCCGGGCGAAGAGATAGGCGTTGATGACGTCATCGGAGGTGGACGCCGTTTCCATAATACCTGACCCTGGACGTAATGGCGGACGGCTGAGCGGGTCCCATCCACATCGAAGGCGCCGACTCGACCGCGGCCGGTTGAAGCCCCGCGCAGTTTGCGGGGCTTTCCGCTGTCGTTGCGGCGGCTTCAGCCGCTCAGGCGCGAGGTCCGCCATCCTGCACCAGACGCCGGCGCTCGCGCCGTGGCGAAGCCAGCCGGAGCGAATGAATTCGCCGCTGGAAAACCGCGATGTCCGCCTGCGCGGACGGCTCCTGCCGCGCGCCAGGCGAGTGCACACCCGCGGTCCCCCCGCCGTTGAAGCCCCGCACAGTTTGCGGGGCTTTCCGCCGTTGTTGCGGCGGCTTCAGGGGCGCGAGGTCCGCCATCCTGCACCAGACGCCGGCCCGCGCGCCGTGGCGAAGTCCCAGCCGGAGCGAATGAATTCGCCGCGGGAAAACCGCGATATCCGCGTTCGCGGACCGCTCCTGCCGCACGCCGGGCGAATGCGCACCCGCCGTCCCCCGCCGTTGAAGCCCCGCGCAGTTTGCGGGGCTTTCCGCTGTTGTTGCGGCGGCTTCAGCCGCTCCCGCGGTCCGTAGCCGCGGGTGCGCGCCTCACGAGGGGAGCAGGCGCGTGGCGGCCTCTTCCACGCCCACCCGGTCGCCCGCGCTCTCCACTCGCGCGCGGGCGTCGTCCAGTACGGCATGCGCCTGCGCCAGCAGAACGGGGCGCCGCGACGGGGGCACCAGCGAGGCCAGCCGCGCCAGCACCTCCAGCAGCTTGCGGACGATGCCGGGGTTGGACGCGCCGAAGTGGCGGATCTGGTCGAACGAGAGCCCCACCGCGCGCTCGAAGGTGGGGTGCCGCGCGTGGTAGTGCACCCGCCCCTCCTCCGTACGCCACGGACGCGGCGGCGCGCGCGTCCCCATCTCCAGCAGCACCTCGGCCAGCCGGTCGATGCACCGGAACGCGGTGGTGGGGTCGTTGATCCCCGGCGACAGTGCCTTTACCGCGATGTCGGAGATCTCGATGATCCCGAACTCCACGTCCTGCTCCGGCGTCCGCTCCGGCCCCAGCAGAAACGCCTTGCGGACGTGCGCGCACACCTCGTCGTCCACCGCGCCGGGCGGGGAAACCTTCGCCAGCGGCTGGCCGGGGAGCACGAAGTCGCCGATCTGGGGCTCCATCGCGATCACCAGCTCTTTGTCCTTGCCCATCCGGAACAGGCTGCGCCCGTCCACCGCCTGAAGGTAGCCGGCGGAATCCGCCGTAACGGTGACGGACGGCTGCTCCCGCGGACGCGGGTCGGGGGGCTCCGCGGCGTCGGCGTGGCCGATCTCGTCCGGGAACAGGCGGTGCACGTGGTCGAGCGTGCGGCCCGCCACCCGGTCCAGGATGGCCGCCACCTGGATGGAGCGCGCCGAGTGGTTGATGTAGAAGATCAGAAAGCCGATGGCCACCAGCACCAGCACCACCGCGAGCGTTACCCCCACCCGCGGCACGAACGGGTTCCCGCCCTCCTCGGCCGAGCGGACGGTGCGCAGCACCAGCACCGTATACGTAAAGGTGCCGATGAACACGCCCAGCACCAGCTGGTTGCCGCGGTCCGACGTGAAGTTGCGCAGCACGCGGGGGGTGAACTGCGTGCTGGCGAGCTGAAGCGCCACGACGGTGACGGAGAACACCACGCCCGTGACGGTGATCAGCCCGCTGGCGATGGCCTCCAGCACCCCGCGCGCCCCTTCCACGCCACCGCCGAAGAGCCAGCTGTCCAGCATCTCGGCGTCGAAGGCGCCGCCCTGCTCCGCCTGCGTAATCCCCACCGCCAGCAAGGCGCCCACGAGCGTCAGCACGCTGGGAACGAACCACAGGCTGTCGCGGACGCGGATCCAGACCAGGCGCAGTTTCGCGGGCATCGTACGCTCGCTCAGCGCGGCTGACTGGAGGGCCGCTCCAGGACGGTGACGTCCACCAGCGGCGTCACCCGCGGCAGGCGCGCCGCGACGGCGTCGGCCACTCGCATCGCGGTGCGCTCCCTGACGCCCTGGACCGCCGCGGCGCCATCCCGGCGCTCCACCGCCACGCGTAGCAGCAGCGGGTGGTGCGCCGCGTGGTCGGGCCGCGGGAATCGGGCCCACACGTCCAGCACCCGCACCTCCGGGTCCTGCCGCAACGCCGTGACGGCGGCGGAGCGGGCGCGCTCCTCCAATCCGGCGCGCACCAGGGTGGGCCGCGGCGTGGCGAACTGCAGGGCCAGCAGCCCCGCGAACGCGGCGCCGATCACCACCCCCGCGATGCGCGCGGCCCACGCGTGTCCGTGCGGATACCGCCGCCCCTGGGGACCCACCCCGAAGAGGCGGAAGACGACGGCGCCCGCCAGGTCGATCCCCACCAGCTGCAGGACCAGCAGAAAGCCCGCGCTGGCAGCCAGGTCCCACCGGCCGAGAACGGCGCTGATCCCCACCACGCCCGCGGGCGGGGCCAGCGACGCCGCCACCAGGAGCCCGGCGCCGGCGCCTGAAACCAGGCTGCCGCGCTGCGACTGGCACAGGGTGAGCGCCCCCGCCGCGCCCGCGGCCAGGGGAAGAAGGAACGCCGCGGGCGACACGTTGGCCACCCGCACCATCTGGTCGGTGGGGAGTGTCTGCCGGAAGATCAGGGTGAGGAGCGCGGCCACGCCGATGGTGAACGAGAGCGCGGTGCCGTAGCGCGCCAGGGCGTGGGCCAGCAGCCGCCCGTCGCCGCGGGCCGTGGCCAGCGCCGCGTTCACCGCGGGGCTGGCGAAGGGGGCGATGAGCATGGCGCCCACCATCAGCGCGGCGGTGTCGGTCACCAATCCGATCCACACCACCACGCCCGCGATGCCCGCGTAGCCCAGGAACCCCTTCCACGAGCCGATGGACTGCAGCCCGGCCAGGTACACCTCGAAGGGGCTGCGGGGCGTGACGTCCCGCGTCTGCCCCGCCACCTCGTCCGTCGGCGGACGCAGCGCCAGGGCGCCGGCATCCAGCAGCGACAGGTGCACGTCGGGGAGCGCCTCCAGCTCGTCCGCGAACGGGCCCACCCGCTCATTGGCCAGGTGGACCAGCACCATCTCGTAGCGCCGGTCGTCCTCGCCGGCCGCGTCCCACCGCGACACGTTCACCGCATTGTAGCGCCCGGCGGCCTCCAGGACGCCGCCGCCCTCGCCGCGCGGCACCCGCACCATTACCTGCCGCACGGCACCCTCCCTCGCTGGCGCATTCTGCCTCCACGTCTCCGCCCGCGGCTCCGCACCGGCAAAACGGGTTCCGCAATCCGTCCCGCCCGGCCTCGCCTGGTCGGGGAGGCTAGCGCTGCTCAGCGGGGGCAAACGCTGCGACGGCGGCGAGACCTGCGAGCGCGAGACGGCGTCCCTGCCCGGGTATGACCGCGGTGGTCATGATGCTCGCGGCGGTGAGTTGGAGAGCCGGCAGGCGCCCGGAGGGGGACGTCCCCGGGTCACGGAACGTGGAGGGGAGCGGCGCCCGTGGCCCGCCAGCCGCCGCAGAACCCAAGCTCAGGTCCCTGCGGGCCCGCGCGCAAGGGTCACGCTTGCACCCGTCCGCCTGCATTCGCTCCTCAGGCCGCGGCTCAGGGCAGCAGGGTGGGGCCGAGGAGCCCGATGTAGAGCGCGAGCCCCGCGATGGTGCCGAGCGCGACGGCGCTGACGGTGCGGAGGCGCTGCCCGGGCGGGATGCTTCGGAACAGATAGATCCACGCGGCCAGGAGCACCGTCATGCTGAGGCCGACCAGCAGGTCGGGGGAGAGCCCGAGCGAACGGGCCGCGTTCAGCTCGTCGAAGTTGCCGCTGCCGGATGCACTCGGGTGCAGGATGCGGGTGAGCAGGTAGGCGGTCCCAATCAGGATGGAGCGCACACCTGCGCCAAAAGCGGCAGCGACGGGCAGAGCTCGCGGCCCGGACCGTCCGACAGCGTAGACGCACCCCAGCACGATCACCAGTGTGACCAGCGGTCCAGCAGCGGCTTGCAGGCCCGTCTGCCAGGGTGGAGCACCAGTCTCGGCGCCGCGGTGGCTCACCGAGCCATAGTGCAGCACCACCCCGGGAAAGCCGAACGACTTCGCCGCCACAAAGTGCCCGAGCTCGTGCAGTACGACCGCCGTGGGCGCGGCAAGCGCTGCGGTGCCCGCCCACGCAAGCCAGCCGCGTACGCGCGCAGAACGGCTGCCTGTCGTACGAGCATCGGCGTCTATCGCCTGGCGCATGGACCTCGCCGGCTTGCCGCGCCACTCCATCGCCAGGCGCATTCACGAAGAGCGACCATCACCACCGGCCGCACGTCGCCTGCTCTGAGCCGTCGCGATTGAGAACCCGGAATCGTGAGCCCTTCATCTCGTGTTCCGATCCCTTCGAGGGGCCGGTACCCGCGGAGCTCGCGCCAGGAGACTGCCCGCCGCACAGGCCCGCGCCACGGGTTTCACGGCGTGCGAAGGGAAAGGCCGACCTGCACGCCCTCGGCCTGGGGTTGCAGAGTGAGGGCGGGAGCGCTCCGCACCGTGACCGACCGCCACCGCTCGCGGGGAAAAACGAACCCGGCCACGGCGCCCGACGCGGCCCCCAGCGGCGCTCCGATCGCCACCCCGACCAGGGCCCACTCGCCGGTGCTGAAGCACAGGACCCCGTCCCCCTGCCGGTCACAGGCGTCGGGCACCACCAAGCTGGGGAGGGCCAGCGACGCGGCACCGCAAATATTGTAGCGCGCGGCGGCCTCCACGACGCCGCCGCCCTCGCCGCGCGGCACCCGCACCATTGCCTGCCGCACGGCACCCCCCCCTCGCTGGCGCATTCTGCCTCCACGGCTCCGCCCGCGGCTCCGCACCGGCAAAACGGGTTCCGCAATCCGTCCCGCCCCGGCACCCGCCGCGCGGGTGCCCGCCGCGAGCGCCGGCGGTGCAGCGGAAGAACAGGCGCGTGCCGCCGGCCCCATCTGATTCACCCCGCCGCTCGCCGTGGTCAGCGCTTCGCGTGTAGTCACCCGCGCGCTGCCGGCCGCAGGGGCTCGCGCACCCCTCAAGGCGCCGGTGCCGATGGAGCGAAGAACTCCGTAAACGCGGCGAGGAACTCCCGAACCTGCGTCGAACGGTGCGCAGTCCCGTCGATAACGAGGTCCGCCGCGTGCACGTCCTGACGGACGGCGGCGGTGTTCGGTGCCAGACCGCGGCTGATCACACGCTCTGCCGTGGCAGGATCCACCCGTGTGCCGGTCAGCCGCTCCGCAATCACCTCACCGGGAGTGTGCACGAAGACTCGCATCGGTCGCGGCATCGCCGCGAATGCGAATGCGTGCGTGCCAGCAACGAGATACGCCCTGCATGCCGGCTCCATTCGGCGCCCTGGCCCATCCGCGATCGCACCGCCGGCCGAGATCCAGCTCCGCCAGCCGCCCTCCCAGGCAGGTCGCGGTGAGTAGCAGGGCTCCCCGCTTTCCAGGATCGCGAGGTGCGACCGCAGGTGGTCCCACGCGATGCAGTTCGGTGACGCAATCCAGTTCAGGAAGTGCGTCGCGGCCGGTACTGGACGTACGTAGCGGTCGAGCGGCACGTGGGTGAAGCCCTCCCGGGCCGCTTCGATCGCGTCGCAGAAGGATGACTTTCCCGCTCTGGGAATCCCCGACACCAGGACTACGTGAGCCATGCAGCAGGGCGGCTGAAGGAATTCGGGCCTGGAGCCGAGGGCGGCTCTGGAGCTGAGGACCGGCGATTCTCGGAGCGAAGTTCGGCCACCAGGTCCGCCACCGACTGGCCTGCACAGCCGGCGCGACGGCCAGCAACGCGGCACCCAGCTGCGGAAAGATCCGCGCGACGACCTTCATGGTTCGAGCTCCTCGACAGAGTGTGTGTCCATTCCGCTTCGGCCCGGCGCGAGTGCACGAGCCGCTCCCCGGACGTTCCCGGCCCACGGGGTAGATGTCACGCGCCCGGGTGCTGCCTGCCGTCAGGCGCCACCGGGCAGAGGATTGCGGGCGATCATCACTACCTCATCGGCGGAGTAGAGATTCGTCAGCGTGGCCTCGACCTCTGCTCCAAGGCACCGTCGGTAGAGCCGCTGCGCCTGGTTGTCGGCCCTGGTGGTGACCAGCACGTGCTTCAGCTGCGCGCCCCGCGCTCTGAGGTGCTCCACGACCTGCGGCAGAGACTCTCGGATCAGCCGCTCTCCGATGCCCCTCCCCTGGTGCGCCGGATGGACGCCGATCTGCTCCAGCTCCAGCACCACCTGCTCACGGAAGCCGCTCTTCTGGCTCCAGTGGATAAAGCCAAGCGCCTGCTCGTTCTCCGCGGCCACGAAATACTGCATGCGCGGGAATGCCCGCCAGTTGCACTCGATCCACTCGCGCGAGTGCCTCTGACGCGGAAAGGTGCGCGCGTGGATCTCGGCCACGGCAGAAAGGTCAGGCTGGAGCAGCGGACGAATCACGGTCACCGTCCGGCCGGCACGCAGCAACGCCGGGAGATCGGAGGCCGGACCGTACGCATGTTCCAAAAGGGTGGAGTCACGGGTGAGATCGCGGGGCGGCGGGTGGAGGTTACCCGGGCTTGAGCTGATGAAGCTGATAATTAGACCCCTCACGCCTTGCTTCCTGACCATCATCCCACGGCTCGCACTTCGCTCGGGGCGAACCATCCACCGGCCGCAAGCGCATCCCCGCGGCTGATCCGTGGCTGATGATGCTGGAAGAAGACGTGGGCCACCAGTTCCTTGCGGCTGCGCACGCCCATCTTTTGGAAGATCGACTTCAGATGGTCCTGCACGGTATAGGGGGAAAGCCGCAGCTGCTTCGCGATTCGCTGGGTCGCGAGGCCCCTGAGGACGAGAGTGGTCACCTCGCGTTCACGATCGGAGAGCCCGTATCCCTGCGTGATCAAGGGTGCGATTTCCGCCGGTCCCGCCGGTTCGATGATGATCGCGACCTGCTCGCCCGCGCTCGTCTCGAGCACGGTCCCGTGAAGCACCAGCCACTGTCCCGTCACGGTCTGCGCTCGCGCACGGGCGGTCGCGGCCGCATCCCCGGTGTGCGCGGCGCGACGAGCCCGGGACGCGACCGCCAGGACCGCCGCGGGGAGGGGGCCGGTGGCGGGCGGGTCAGAGCCTCGCAGCGCCTCCAGCCACTGCACGGCGGCCGGCGTAGCCGCGTCGACCGCCCCTGCCGCGTCGATGAGGATCAGTCCGGGCGGCGAGGGCTCGACCCCATCCTCCAGGGCCGTGCCGATGACGGCGGTGCGCAGTCCGTGCGCGATGTATTCCGACATCTGCCGGACGAAGGCGGTCTCCTCGGGCGTGAAGTCCGGCTCGCCCGCCGCGCGCAGCAGGATCAATCCGCCCCAGCTCGACCCTCCCGAGACAAAGCTCGCCCGGAGCTCGCCCTCCAGCCCGAAGGGCCGCAGCAGCGTCCGGTAGCGGGGGCTGCGCTCCAGATCTCCGCCGGTCGCCTCACGCAGCACGCCCACCCGCGACGGGCTCAGCGTCAGCTGCGCGAAGGTATTGAAGTCCTCGTCCTGATACTCGTTCTTGCACAGGAGCGCAAACCCCTCGGCGGGCAGGTCGTCGCTGAAATGGCTGGTGAAGAGCAGCGTAGCCGGGTCGAAGGTGATCCAGCACGCGCCGGCGAACGGCACCACCCGCCGCAGCGCCCCGGCGGTCGTGCGATAGAACCCGACGCGATCGGCGCTTCGGTGCGAGGCGCGGATGATCTCCTGCCTCGACTGCCGCCATGCTCCCTCGGCCCTGGTTCGTTTCACGGACTGCTCCCCTGGGATTGCAGCGGAGGAGATCCCAGCAATCTGGGATACCGGTGCGTCGTCCATCAGCATACGATGGTCTCGGGTATCGCGCCACGACCATGGAGGAATCGAGATGACCATTCCGAGCGGTGGGCCGTTCGTACTGGGGCCGGAAGAGGGAGACGATCTGTGGATCCTGGGGGGGCTCTATTCGTTCAAGGCGCTCGGCGCCACGAGCGGCGGTGCCTACACCCTCTGCGAGGTGCAGGGACCGGCTGGCTTCGCCATACCGATGCACATCCACGAGCATGAGGAGGAGGGCTTCTACCTGGCCCGCGGCGAGGCGACGCTCTTCGTGAGCGACGACGAGCACCGGCTCGCGGCGGGAGCGTTCGGCTTCGTGCCGCGCGGCCACCGCCACTGCTTTCGCCTGGACAGCGCGGATGCCCGGCTGCTCCTCCTGGTCAGCCCCGGAGATGCTGGACACGAGGCGATGTTCCGCGCCATGGGCGAGCCGGCGGGGCGCCACGCGGTGCCGGCGGCGGAGGAAGTGCAGACGCCCGACCTGGAGACCCTGCCCTCGATCGCGGCACGGCACGGAACGCGAATCGTCGGCCCACCGCCCGGGTCCGACCCGGCGTAGCGGCACGCCCTGCCGGCGGCGATCACTTCGTCGTCTGAAGAGTACGCGAGAGCACGACCGGCCGCACCCCGGAGAACGATCCGATCGTCTCCGGGGGGCGTCCTGCGGGGTGACGTGACTGGAGGAGATATGTGATCAGGATCGTACCGAATTCCGGCCGGCCGCAGCCGCCCAGCGGCGGCAGGATTTCTACCTCGCGCTTACCCCTGGTTACCGGCACCGCGCAGCGTCCTCCAGCGCCTCGTCCGGCGATACAGATCAGACAAACGCGCGAAGAACCCCGATCGCTCGCAAGGCGCGAGCAATCGGGGTACCCGCAGCTCAATCCGGACTGCCCATCCAGCGGATCGGAGCCGGGGCTGGGGGTCAGGAGGCGCACATGAGCGCGCCGGGATCCTCCCGCACGTGCACCTGTGCGTCCGCAGCCTTACCGTTTGCATCGGTGACCACGACCCGGAGCGTGAAATCGGTATTGATGTCCCCGCTGAGCACGCCACCCGTGTACGAACTACCGGAGCCGACAAGATTGCCGTCGTACCACCAGTTGTACGTGTATCCTCCGCCCCCGCCGCTCGCATGTGCCGTCCAGGTACACTGTGTCCCCGGGTAGATCTCGGAAGGGCCATCGATTGTAACCGTGGGGGACGGAGGCACTTCTACGGCGCAACTCCTCTCCCCGTTGTGCCAGAACGGCGTAGTCCCGTTGGCGCATGTCCACTTTCTGCAATCGGAGTCTCGTACGCCTACCCTCACACCGCAGAGTGCATTGGACGGACACGCTGACGCGGGGCAAGCTTCATAGCAGTCCCAGCAGATGTGCGAGTACCACGGTGTCAGTTCCGACTTACCGGGACACTGATACCAGGCCAAGTCCTGGAAGCCCGAAGCATCCGGGATGATCTGAGTAACCACACCGCCCGGCTCCCCACAGGCCTCCATTGAACAATTCGGGCTCAAGGCGCTGGTGCTGAACTCGATCGGAGTGTCAACAGCCGGCACGGTGTCATACGATATGCTGGTCATGTGCGGCGGCAGACCCACCGGGTTGGGCTGCTGGATCATCGACGTGGCGTCGCACGCCGCAAGCGTAACCACGATAGTGCCGAGCAGACCCGCGGCGCGTGTGATCATGATCGTCCTGCCTTTTTTAGCCAGAGATGAGAGGCCCGTCGGTCATCCGCCACCGTGGGCGACGCCGCAAAGATGGGCCGGCTGCTGGAGATGCTGTCGGACCGCGTCGGCGCGTTCGAGGGCATCGCGAACCAGCATTCCCTCGCAAGACGGTGGTCCTCGACCGCGCGCGCATCCTGCGCCTGCTGTCCCCGATAATGCGGGCTCGCCGAGACTCCCCTTACTGGATTGGCTACGGCGGCAGTTCCTCCGCCTAGGAACTGCCGCCGCCTTCTCCCGCCGGGGTCATTCACAGCACTGACGCGGCGGGCAGTAGGTGTCCAGGCAGCTCTGCGCGTTCTCCCGCTCCGTGGGCGCCAGCGGGGTGTTCGGCGCCTCGAACGACTCGACGGTGAGGGCGTTCAGGTCCAGCTTGAGCTTCGCTTCCATGCTATCCTCCAGGAAAGGCGTCAACTCTGTCGGCCGTGGATTCGGACCGACCACACAAGAATATCGTCACCGCACGCGCTGCGCAACCCGAAGGCGCAAAACGCACGCACAGTTGACTACAAAGCTCATGGGGACTGAGTTGCGGGGGTGATCCACCACGCAAACGCCGCCCCTACCGCCGATCGGCGCCGGGCGGTGCCGGGAGGGATGAGAGATGCCCGGTTCCCGCCGCCTCGTTCACCTCCCGCGCCGCGCGCAGGCCGGACCGCAGCGCGCCTTCCATCCATCCCGGGCGCGCGGTGGTGTGCTCCCCGGCGAAGTGGACCCGGCCCACGGCGCGCGCCGCCTCCGGGACGAACTCCAGCAGTTGGCCCGGGCGCCACCAGGGATAGGCGCCGCGCGCCCACGGGTCGGCGTCCCAGTCCTTCGACGTACCCACCTCGAAGTGGGCGGCCGCGCCCGGAAAGACGCGCTCCAGGTGCTCCAGGGCGAAGCGGACCCGCTCCCCCGGGGGTAGCTGCGCCGCGGCGCGGGCACGGGGCCCGGCCAGGTACGTCTCCAGGATGGCGCACTCGCCCGCCTGGCCCTCACTCGCGGGGTTCACCATCTGGATCGGCGTGTCGGTCTCCGCGTATCCGCACAGCCGCTCGTCTTCCCAGAACCGGCGCCTGAACTGGAGGAAGATGCGCGTGACCGACGTCTGCGGGGTCTCGCGGATCGCCCGCATCCGCTCCGGTTCCGGCGGCGGCGCGATCTCCATCCGTGCCAGGAGCGGGAGCGGGACGGCGCAGACGACGTAGTCGGCCCGGACGGTCTGGTTCGAGCCGCGGTCGAGGTACGCGACACTCGCGCCCCCGGCATCGTGCGTCACCTGGACGACGGGCGCTTGCAGGCGGATGCGGCCCCGCAGCCGGTCGGCGAACGCGCGGGGGAGCAGGTCCGTGCCGCCCCGCACCACCGACGGCGCCCCGCCGCGGTGGAGCGCCAGGCCCCGCAGGTGCGCCAGCGCGGAGACCGCGTCGATCCCGTCGCCCAGCAGCGACGGGTCGCCGTGCGTGAGCTCCACCGGAGTGCCGTCGGGGG
>JAHWJJ010000306.1 GCA_019348475.1 Gemmatimonadota bacterium
CCACTCGAACATGTCGATCACCAGCCGCAGCGCCGGCTCGGGCGGGAACACCCACGCGTGCTGCGCCTGGTACTCCTTGAGGATGTCGTTCTGCACCGTCCCGCGGAGCTTGTGGAACGGCACGCCCTGCTTTTCGGCCGCGATCATGTAGAAGCAGAAAAGGATGATCGCGGGGCCGTTGATGGTCATCGACACCGAGACCTGGTCCAGCGGAATGCCGTGGAACAGGGTCTCCATGTCGTCCAGCGAGCTGATGGCCACGCCGCACTTGCCCACCTCGCCCAGCGACCGCGGGTGGTCGCTGTCGTAGCCCATCAGGGTGGGAAAGTCGAAGGCGACGGACAGCCCCGTCTGCCCCCGCCCCAGCAGGAAGTGGTAGCGCGCGTTGGTCTCCTCTGCCGTGCCGAAGCCGGCGAACTGGCGCATGGTCCACAGCCGCGTGCGGTACATGGTGCCGTACGGTCCCCGGGTGAACGGGAACTCGCCGGGCATTCCGATGCGCTCGTTGTAGTACGCGGCCTCCTCCGGCGACGGGACGGGGCGGTCCAGGGGCGTGTAGAGCGGCTCCACCTCCACGCCGGAGACCGAGGTGAAGCCCGCGTCGCGCTGCCCCGTGCGCTCGTACGCGCCCTCCCACGCGGCCAGTCCGGCGCGCAGCGTCTCCAGCTCCCTTTCCTTTTCGCGGATGCGCTCCAGCAGGTCCGCGGGGGGCACGTTGCGCTCGACGACGCTCATCGTTCTCAGTCCCGGTTAACGTGGGTTGACGCCAAGTTCCGTGACGATGCGGTCCGCCACCGCGTACGGCGACACCTCGCCCGCCTCAAGTTCCGCCAGCGAATCCGCCAGAATCTGCTCCCCCGGACCCATCCGCCACGCCAGCCGCTGCAACCGGCGCTCCACCACGGCCCGCACCCGCTCGGCCAGCCGGGCCTGCCTGCGCCGGCTCAGCTCGCCGGAATCCTGCAGATACCCCCGATGGCGGTCCAGCGTTCGGGCCAGCTCGTCGATGCCTTCGCCGCTCTGCGCCACCGTCTTCAGGACAGGGATGGCCCAGCCGCCGCTCTCCTCGGCCCGCGCCTGCACGCCCGCGCGCGCGGCCTTCTGCACCGACTTCAGGCTCACGCCGTGGTGCCCGGCGTTCGCGGGCGCCTCGCCCAGGCGCATGTGCAGCATCAGCTCCAGCTCCTGGGCCAGCCGGTCGGCGCCGGGGCGGTCGGCCTTGTTGATGACGAACACGTCCGCCACCTCCATCAGGCCCGCCTTCATGGCCTGGATGCTGTCGCCGGACTCCGGCACCAGGACCACGACGGAGGTGTCCGCCGTCCCCGCGATCTCCAGCTCGGACTGGCCCACGCCCACCGTCTCCAGGAGGACGCGGTCGTAGCCGTACGCGTCCAGCAGGTCGGCGACCTCCTTGGTCGTCGTCGCCAGCCCGCCCAGGTGCCCGCGGCTGGCCATGGAGCGGATGAAGATCCCGGGGTCGGTGGAGATGTTGTTCATCCGGATGCGGTCGCCCAGCAGCGCGCCGCCGGTGAACGGGGACGAGGGATCGACGGCGACGATGCCGACCTTTTCGTCCGCCTTGCGCAGCTCCAGCGCCAGCTTCGAGGTCAGCGTCGACTTCCCCGCGCCCGGCGGCCCGGTGACGCCCACGCGGTGCGCTCGTCCCATGAGGGCGTGCAGCTGGTGCAGGATGCGCTCGAACCCCGGGCGCCCGTCCTCGACGATGGAGATGGCGCGGGCCAGCGCGGTGCGCTGCCCCGCGCGGAACCGCTCCAGCAGCTCGTCGGAGGGAGCGGCGTGCATTTGCGAGATCATCGGGTGAAAGTGCCGGAAACGCTGGCTTTCTGTCAAGCGAGCGGACGATCGACCGTCAGGCGAGTGCGTGAGTGCGTGCGGGCCGAAGTCGAATTGCGCCCGTTGCTGGCTTTCTGCCGAGACGCCCGCGCAAGAACCTTTCCTTCTGCCGGATTTTGTGACATGCTTGTGCCGGACGCCTGTCACATTTTGCAAATCGAGGACGGATGGCGGATCGCATGGTCCTGCTCATCGGTGACGACGCGGAGGTTCGCGACGGCGTGCGCGCTGCCTGCGAGCGTGCGCGCACGGCGCTGTGCGCGGCGGCGACGCTCGGAGACGGGTTGCGCGCGCTCTCCGCCTCTCCACATGGCGCGACGGTGCTGCTGGCGTCCGCGGTGGACGGGGACGGGGCGATCATCCGCCGCATTGCGGCGGCGCCCAACGCGGGGACGCTGGTGCTGGTGGCCCGCGCGCCGGCGCTGCGCCTGGCCATCGACGCCCCGCGCCTGGGCGCGGCCGAGTTGCTGACCGTTCCGCTGGACGTCGGGAGGCTGGCCGCCCTGCTTTCCCCCGCCCCGCCCGCCAGCGCCGTGGTGCCGCTTCCCCGGCTGACGGCCGAACCAGGGGACGAGCTCGTGGGGAGCAGCCCCGCGCTGATCGATGCGTTCAAGACGGTTGGCAGGGTGGCGGGAAGCGATGCCACGGTGCTGGTGACCGGCGAGTCGGGAACGGGAAAGGAGCTGGTCGCCCGCGCGCTGCACTCCGCGAGCGGGCGGGCGGGGGGCCCCTTCGTGGCCGTCAACTGCGCCGCGATCCCCGAGGACCTGCTGGAGAGCGAGCTGTTCGGGCACGAGCGCGGCGCGTTCACGGGAGCCGTCGCGCGCAAGGTGGGCCGGTTCGAGCGCGCGAACGGCGGCACGCTGTTCCTGGACGAAATCGGGGACATGAGCCTGGTGCTGCAGGCCAAGATCCTCCGGGCCCTGCAGGAGCGGGAGATCGAGCGGCTCGGGGGCGAGGAGCGCATCCGCCTGGACGTGCGCGTGGTGGCGGCAACCCACCGCGAGCTGCCGTCGCTGATCGCCTCGGGCGACTTCCGCGAAGACCTCTTTTATCGCCTGGCCGTCGTCAGGCTGCACCTGCCCGCTCTGCGCGAGCGCCCCGGCGACGTGCGCGCCCTGGCGCTGCACTACGCGGCGCGCTTCGCGGCGGAGCACGGGCGGGGGCTGCGCGGCATCGCCGACGAAGCCATGCGCAGCCTGGAAGCCCACACGTGGCCGGGCAACGTCCGCGAACTGCGCAACGTGCTGGAGCGTGCGGTGCTGCTGGCCCCAGGCGACGTGCTGCAGGTGGATCACCTTCAGCTGGGACCGGCTGCTGCGCCGGTGAAGGCGGCGGCGGGCGGGGCCGAGTCGCTGCACGGCTACTCCGCCTTAATGACGATGGCGCAGGTAGAGGCGCTTCATATCGGGCAGGTGCTGAGCCAGGTGGACGGACACTTCGGACGCGCCGCGGAGATCCTCGACATGCACCGCAACACGGTTTCGCGCAAGGCCATCGAGTACGGCGTGATCCCGGGGTGAACTGGAGCGCGCCGCAAGGTCCCGCCACCGAAGCTGTTCGGCCATCACAAGAAAACAGGGAATAGGGAATAGGGAATAGGGAATAGCCGGCAAGGACGGAGGCTGAGTCTGCTGCGGCTGGGCGCCAGTTTCATCCGCTAGGGTCCGCGAATCGGGCGGGCAACTCACAAAGGGTCATCCCGACCGAAGTTCCCCCCTCTCCCGGCGCAGTTTGCCCACACTCCCGCCGCGACACCCGATCCAGCCCACGATCCACTTCGCCGGGACTCTGCCGCTTCCTGCAACGCGATGTCACAAAAACCGGCAGCCGACCCGTCACCCGGCACGCCCAGGCGGGGGAAACGCGAGCAACGACAATACTTTCCGCCGATCGTCGCCACGGAACGGCACATGCCTTTACATCCGCCGATGAACGCTGCCGACCGCCCACCCATCGACCGCGTGTGACCCAGCGAGCCCTGAAGATCGATGCCGCGCTGAAGGCCATCCCCGAAACGGATGACCTGGCGCACCTGCGCGAGGCGCTGCTCTCGGCGTCCCGCGCGGACGGCGGGCTGGCGTGGGGCTCGGCCGAGGAGTACGCGACGATCGACGTGCGCGCGGCCGACCCGGCGGCGCTGGAAAGCCAGATCGGAGCGCTCGCGGACCGGGTGGGCCGGCGCGTGGAACTGGTGATGCGCCACACGGTGCGCGCCCTGGCCGCACTGGAACGCGCAGACGCGGCGGAGGCGGCACGGCACCTCGTGGCGGCCGGCGAGGTAGAGGAGGGCGAGCGACGGCTGCACGACGCCCAGCGATTCTACGAGCGGGCGCTGGAGGTCGGCCGCAGGCCGCGCGAACGCGGTGCAGAGGGCCTGGCGCTTCGCCGGCTGGGCCGCATCGCCCGGGCGATGGGCCAGTGGGAGCGGTCGGCGAAGCGGTACCGGGAAGGCTACGAAGTATCGGTGGCCCAGCGCGACGGCACGGGTGCCGTGGTGGCGTGCCAGGGGCTGGGAAACGTGCACGTGGACCAGAGCCGCTGGAGCGAGGCCCGGCAGTGGTACCTTCGCGGCGTGGAGCGCTGCCCGGCACGCCCGCCCACCGCGGAGTACGTGCACCTGTGTGTTGGGCTGGCCGTCGTGGAACGGCGCCTGGGCGACCTGAATGCCGCGGCGGAGTGGCTGGCGCGCGGGGAGCAGAGCGCCGCCGGCCTGGGTGACGGCCTGATCGCGTACGTGGACCACGGCTGGGGGCGCCTGCACCTGGCTCGCGGCGAGGCGGCCGAGGCCGAACTTGCCTTCCGCCGGGCACTGGTGCGAGAGATGGACCCGGTCGCCCGCGTGGCGGTGATGGTGGGCCTCTCCGAGCCCCTGCTGCGCCAGGGCCGCATCCGCGAGGCCTTCGGCGTCGCGCGCGACGCCGAGGCGCTGGCCATCCACTCCCGCGCGGTGCCGAAGCTGCCGGACGTGTACCGGGCGCTGGGCGCCGCGGCGGCGGAGCGCGGCGACACCGAGGCGTTCCTGTTCTACGAGCAGGCGCTGGAGGTCTGCCGCGACCACGGGCTTCCCGCGTCCGAAGCAGCCGCGACGCAGCATCACTATGGGAGGTTCGAGGCACGGCGGGGCGATTTCGAGGCCGCGGCCGCCCGGCTCGAAGAGGCGTACCGGCTCTACACGGAGCTGGGCGCGCGGATGGAGGCGGACGAGGTGGCGGGAGAGCTGAGGCGCATGGGCGCCGCGGTGGACCACAACCAACAGGGGCGGACGGCATGAGGACGATCGCGAGCGCGTCGGCGCTCCTCTTGGGATTGCTCGCCGCGGGATGCACTGGCGAACTGGTGGGCGGCGGCCAGATCCCCGCTCGAGTGGTCGTGGTTTCCGGCGACATGCAGTTCGCCACGGTGGGCACGGAAGTGCCGCAGCCCCTCGTGGTCCGCGTGGTGGACGACCGCAACCGGCCGGTGAAGAACCAGCTGGTGAACTTCGTCGTCACCGCCGGCGGCGGGTCGGTGTTCGCGGGGTCCGCGATCACCAACGCCGAGGGCGAGGCGCGCGAGCGGTGGACGCTGGGGACCGTGGCGGGAGACACGCAGCGCGTGGAGGCACGCGCGGTGGACCCGGCCACGGGGCAGGCGCTGGTGTTCGCCGTCTTCCGCGCAGTGGGGACCGCCGCCGGCGCCGCCAGCATCTCCGCCGTGCAGCCGACGATGAGCGGGCAGCCGGGAACCCCGATCGCCGACTCCGCCGCCGCGCTGGTCCGCGACCAGTACGGCAACCCCGTTCCCGGCGTGACGGTCAACTGGGCGGTCACGTCCGGCGGCGGATCCGTATCCCCCGCCAGCTCCACCACCGACGCCCAAGGGATCGCCCGCGCCCGGTGGACGCTGGGCGGGAGCGTCGCCACGCCCCAGACGCTGCGCGCGTCAGCGGGCGCCTCGATGAGCGCCACCTTCAGCGCCACGGCGGCGCTCGGGGCCGGCGCCACGCTCGCCATCGTCAGCGGCGACGGACAGACGG
>JAHWJJ010000029.1 GCA_019348475.1 Gemmatimonadota bacterium
GGCGCCGTCTCCGGGCTGATCCGCGGCCTGCGCGGCGAGCCGCCCTTCGACGGCAGCCGGCTCCCCCGGTTTCCCTGGGGCGGGCCGCGCATGGACGAGGACGAGATCCGCTTCATCAGCGACTGGATCGACGACGGCTGCCCCACCGGCGACCACCGGCAGGGGGAGCTGGCCGTCCTCAAGCTGGCCGGCGGCGGCACCGAGCGCATCCAGCCGCTGGTGGTGGACGACGCCGACACCGCCGCGCGCATCACCCGCGAGGCGACGCGCGTGTTCGGCACGCCCACCCCCGCGCCGCGGCCGGAGGTGAAGCAGCGGATGAACCTGGACTGCATGGACGACTCGCAGCTGGAGCAGCTGCGCTGCACCTTCCGCGAGCTGTACGCGCTGAACAGGTGGCCGCGCGACTACCGCAACTACAACAACCTGGCGCTCATCCACCAGGACCACTGCCAGCACGGGTGGGAGCGGTTCCTTCCCTGGCACCGCGTGTACCTGTACGAGTTCGAGCAGGCCATGCAGGACGTCTGCCCGGGCGTCACCATGCCGTACTGGGACTGGACCATGCCCCAGTACTGCCCCGGCCAGCCGTACAAGGGGTGGATCATCCCGCAGTCGTTCAAGGCGTACATCACCCCCGAGATGTTCCACTGGCTGGCGAACGACGCGCGGCCCGGGCTGGACTCCGGGGCGGCGGCGAAGGTGGAGGCGGCGTTCGTCCACCCGCGCCGCTACTTCAACTCGCTCAACCACTTCTTCACCGAGTTCAAGAAGCTGCTGGGGATCAAGGAGATCGGCGAGAAGCTGGAAAAGCGGCTCATCGACGCGCTGGTGCTCAGCAACCCGCTCTGGTACCCGCTGCGCTTTCCCGCCGAGTACCAGGACAGCAGCGGGAACCCGCAGACCATCAACCAGGCCATCAACTACCACTACCCCTCGCGCCGCGACATGCGCGAGATCATGCAGCTGCGCAGCTGGCGCGACTTCGGCGGCGGCAGCCTGTACAACGACGCGTTCGGGTTCCTGGACCAGAACCCGCACAACACCATGCACATCTGGACGGGGGGGATGAACCCCGACTACAAGGCCCCCCCCGCGCAGTCCGCGCTGGACGCCCTGCGCCACGCGTCGTTTCTGGAACGGAACCGGACGGTGCGGGTGGCCGGGCGGCAGTTCCACACCAAGCAGGAGTTCTACGAGTTCCGGTCGGTGCAGTACGGCGACATGTTCAGCAACCTCACCGCCAGCTACGACCCCATCTTCTGGCCCATCCACGCCAACATCGACCGGCTGTGGTGGGAGTGGCAGCAGCTGAACCCCAACGCCGTTCCCGCCGACCAGACCGGCGTGCTCACCCCGTGGGGCTACACCCTCGCCGACACGCTGGACATGACGCGCTTCGGCTACGAGTACGTGCGCTGCGCCTTCACCATCCCCGTGGGGCTGCAGGCGCCCGTCGGCCGCTTCGTCTCCGCGCCGGTCAAGGTGCCGAAGGCGGCGCGGGACCCGCGGCGGGTGGAGGTGCGGCTCCATCGCGTGCCGCAGCTGGACCGCTCGTGCTTCGTCCGCGTCTTCCTGAACCTTCCCGACGCGGACGCCAGCACGCCGCCCGAGGGCGACCACTTCGGCGGCTACCTGGCCGTGTTCGGCCACGGCGAGTGCTACGGCGGCCCCGGCCACTGCGCCATCCCCGGCCAGCCGCGCCCGTTCGACCTGCGCCCCCGCAGCCACAACACCCCCCGCAACCACCGGGTGAACGTCACCCGCGCGGCAAGGGCGCTGCTGAAGGCGGGCGCCGGCACCCTGCAGGTCACGCTGGTGGTGATCGGCGCGGACTACTGCCAGGAGAACGAGCTGCTGCGGATGGAGAACCTGTCGATCAACTTCCTGGACTGACCCCGGCCCCGAGGACCTTGCGATGGCGACGGTATACAGGATCCACCCCGGGATCGGGATCGCCCGCCTGGGGAACAGCCCCGATTCGTTCTGCATCGCGGCGGAGCAGCCCGCCGCGCTTCCCATCGAGTGCGACCAGGACGGCAACTCGCTCCCCCTGGGCGCGCCCCCCGGCGCGGAGATGCGCGCCACGCGCATGAAGGACGACGAGGGGCGCATCCGGCGGCAGGCCGCCCGCTTCAGCATCTGGGCCTACGACGACGAGACCCCCGGCGGCCGCCCGCTCAAGCTGGGCGACCCCGTGTTCGGCGGCGGCAACCACGGCAAGCTGGTGGACGTGCAGTGGCGCGTTCACCTGGCCAACAAGAAGGCGAGCTGGTACGAGTTCCGGCAGCTGGAGGGCGAGCACGGCTACGCGGCCGAGCACCCCCGCCGCAACCCGCAGGTCACCGGCGACCAGGCGCGGCAGCACCTGATCATCGACCCCGGCCCGCGCGTGGTTTCGCTGGCCCAGCGCCGGGCGCAGTTCACCGCCGAAGGGGGGGTGGAGTACGCCAGCACCTTTCCGCCCCCGCTGCGGCCCTCGTCGGTGGAGACGCTGGGCGAGCTGATGACGGACGACCAGGGGCGGCTGCTGGTGCTGGGCGGGCACGGCAACGCCGGCAGCTACCTTTACGACGAGTTCGGGCAGCCGCGGATCGACCATTACGCCAACAACGACGGCTGGTTCGACGACACCAGCGACGGGCCGGTGATGGCGCGCCTGGTCTTCTACAGCGACGAAGTGCAGCAGCAGCGCTTCATCGACGTGGAGTACCCGGCGTGGGTGATCGCCGCGTATCCCGACTACGTGCCGCAGATCCCCGACATCGTGACCATGGACGAGGTGGTGGAGGACCTGGCCGTGCGCCGGTTCGCCTACCGCACCGACCTCTACGGCGAGGTGGGGACGTACGACTGCCCCGAGCACGTGGACCCCACCGACACGGCGGCGCTGCTGGCCTGGCAGGCGGGGCGGCTGGGGTGGAACCCCGAGTACCGGCCCTGGTTCTACCGCGACATCTGGCCCATCCTGTGGCGGCCGGAACAGTACTTCTGGCTCACCGGCATCCTCAGCCAGAGCAACGACCCGCACAACCAGACGGCGCGCGGCACCTTCGACCCCGCGCGGCTGGGCGCGCCGCCCACCGTCGACTGGGAAAAGGTGGGGCGGTGCCTGCGCGGGTGCCTGGCGCCCGAAAAGGTGGCCGACCTGTTCGTCGCGCCGCTGGAGGCGGTGCTCAAGGGCGCGGGCGCGCAGTCCGGCGATCAGGAAACGCGCGGGGTGATGGTGGCCGGCGAGGCCTCCGCGGCCGAGCCGCTGCTGGACGGCCTGCGGCAGGCGGTGACGGCGTTCGCCGCGTCGGCGCAGCCGGCGGAGGGGGATGCGCCGAAGGACGGCAACGTGCTGGCGCGGGGGTTCGCCGCGTCCGCCGGTGCGCCCGACAGGGCGCAGGCGCGGGCCACGCTGCAGGAGAAGGTGGCGCAGGCGCTGGACACGCTGGGGAGCGCCGCGCCCGTGGACCACGCGCACGGGACCGCGCAGCGGACGCTGCGGGCGCCGGTCTACAACTCCGCGCCGGAGGACCGCCGGCCCATGGACCGGCGCCAGCGCGCCGAGATCGCGGTGCAGCGGCAGCTGCGGCGCCTGTACCAGGGCGACCTGCACAAGGAGTGCTTTCGCCGCTGCGTGGCCAGCCACACGCAGGACACCTACGGGCCCGAGCGCCAGTTCCTGTTCGCCCTGCTGCGCGAGCCGGGCGAGGAGAACCGCTTCGTGCGCGGCGGCCGGGCCACCACGCGCGTCTTCAACCTGCCGCTGATGCCGCTGCTCTCCGGCGACAACCCCATCACCAACGAGCTGACGTCCAAGTTCCTGCGGCTGACGGACCTGCAGTACTACCTGCTGGCCCAGTGGGCCGAGGGCAAGTTCATCAACGAGCTGGAGGAGGGGTGGATCGCCGAGGTGGACACCGACGATCCCTACGCCCACTGGCCCGTCCGCGGCGGGCGCGACCTGGACCAGGGCGTCCTCTACCACGTGGTGGGCGGCGCCTTCTGCCCGGGCGGCGAGGTGGGGTGGATCATGCGCAACCCGGCCATCTGGCGCGCCCCCTGGCGGGTGAAGGCCGACCCCGCGTTCTGCAGCTTCACGCTGACGGCCGCGCAGGCCAACATGTGGCGGGGGCGCATCCCCGAGACCGACTACATCTCGTACGCCGACCAGCAGCTGAGCCAGGACGACGACTTCGACACGGGGATGCAGCCCGGCGACCTGACCAAGCACATGGCGGTGCCCTGGCAGTCGGACTTCAACGAGTGCAGCACGCAGGCGATCGACGTCACCTACGAGCTGTGGAACATCATCGACTACACCAACCCGCGGAACTCGCTGCTCAAGAGGCAGCAGCGGATGTGGGAGACGCTGTGGTGGCCGGCCCACCGGCCCATGCAGAACTGGGAGCCGTGGACGGTGAACCCCAACGGCTCGCGCACCTACCGCTGGCTGGACTGGGCGCGCGGCGTCACGCAGACCAACGCGGGCGACCTGAAGATGGTGACGGAGTGGAAGCGCCTTCCCTTCGTGGTCCGCAACCCCAACGGCCCCGACCCCGACCACGTCTTCATCGGCGTGGAGCGCACACCCAGATAAAAGGATACGGCATCCGATGAACGGCAACGCGAGCCCCTTCACGGGCACCTGGACCTACCGCAGCCTGTTGAACGACCCCACGATCACCGGGGACCCGACGTCGAATCCGACGGACTGGGCCAACCTCTTCTTCGGCTGGGGCACCATCGTCATCCGGGAAGGCTCCATCCCCGAAGAGCTGACCGGCACCATCGGCGGCGAGGGGTGGTCGCTGAACCTGCACGGGTCCATGGCACCGGGGAACCCCGGCCAGGTGCGGTTCCAGGGAAAAGGGGTGGTGAGCGGGGCGGAGTGGATCTACGACTACATCGGCTGGCTGGTGCCGGTGTGGCCCAGCAGCACCAGCGAGCTGCAGGCCACCGCGATGGTGGGCTCCATCGTCCGCACCATCCCGCACCCCAGCGGCAACGGGGGGGTGGCGCCGGCCGGGGTGGTGGCGTCGTGGTACGCGGTCAAGACGAAGTAGGATGAGGGAACGACACGACGTGGTGGTCGTGGGCGGCGGCCCCGGCGGGTGCGCGGCGGCGCTCGCGCTGCGCGCGCACGCGCCGGGGCTCTCCGTCGCGCTGGTGGAGGCGACGGAGTACGCGGAGCGGCGGATCGGCGAGACGCTGCCGCCGCCCGCGGCCTCGCTGCTGCGCCACCTGGGCGTGTGGGATGCCTTCGCCGCGCAGGGCCACCGCCCCGCGTACGGCACCGCCGCCGCGTGGGGCGAGTCCCAGCCGCACGAGAACGACTTTCTCTTTCAGCCCCAGGGCGTGGGGTGGCACCTGGACCGCGCGGCGTTCGACGGCATGCTGTCCGTCCAGGCGGAACGGCGCGGCGTCGCCGTGCTCCGCGGGACCCGCATGGCCGGCGCGGCGCGGGAGGGGGACGGCTGGCGGCTGCGGCTCTCCGCCGGCGGGGAGCTCGTGGCGCGGCTGGTGGTGGACGCCACCGGGTCCGGGGCCGCGTTCGCGCGGCGGAACGGCGGGGCGCGCAACCGGGTGCACGACCGGCTGGCGGGGTTCTGCCGCTTCTTTCGCGAGCGGCAGGCGGCGGACCCGCGCACGCTGGTGGAGGCGTTCGCGGACGGCTGGTGGTACACCGCCGCGCTCCCCGGCGGGCTGCGCATCGCCGCGTGCATGACCGACACCGACCTGGCGCGCGGGATGGGGCTGGAGACGGAGGAGGCGTGGTTCGCCCTCCTCCGCGAATCCGCGCCGCGCGTCTCCGAACTGCTGCGCCACGCGGAACTGGTGGGCGAGCCGGTGGTGCGCGCGTCGCGGTCGCGGCGGCTGGACGCGGCGGCGGGGGAGGGGTGGATCGCGGTGGGCGACGCCGCGTCCACCTTCGACCCGCTCAGCTCCCAGGGCGTGCTGAAGGCGCTGCGCTCCGGCATCTACGCCGCGTACGCCGCCGGCGACCTGCTGGCCGCGAGCGACGGCGCGGGGATGCGCCGCTACCGCGCCTTCGTCGAGCGCGAGTTCGAGGCCTACCTGCGCACCCGCACGCAGTACTACGCCGAGGAGCGCCGCTGGCCTGAGCGCGAGTTCTGGCGCCGCCGCCACCGTGACGCCCCGGAGCCGGCGTTCGCGGCGTGATTCCCCCCGTTCGCTCCGCGGCCCCGCGGCGCGAGCGGCATCGACCGATCCAATCCACCGATACCGGACGCATTATGGAACCAGGAAGCACGGTCACCATCGGCATTCCCGTCTACCAGGGCGTGGAGCCGCTGGACGTGGTGGGCGCCTACGAGGTGTTCGCCGAGATGGGGCTGATGGTGCAGGAGAGGGAGGAGAAGGCGAAGCTCGAGGCGCGGACGACCGTGAACGTGTGGCTGCTGGCGGAGGATCCCGGCGTGATCACCACCCGGCTGGGGATGAGCCTGCTCCCGCACCGCACCTTTTCGCAGATCGAGCACCTGGACGTTCTGTGGGTGCCCGGCGGATCGTCCGAGGCGCTGGACCGGCTGATGAAGGGCGGCGCGTACCTGGACGCGCTTCGCCGGTGGAGCGAGGCCGCGGCGTGGGTCACCTCGGTGTGCGACGGGGCCATGCTGCTGGCCGCGGCGGGGCTGCTGGACGGCTGCAGCGCGACCACGCACTGGGCCTATTACCCGTGCCTGAAGAAGTTCCCGAACGTCACGCCCGTGCCGCCGGACGGGAACGGCGATTGGCCGCGGGTGGTGGTGGACGGCAACCGCGTGACCGGCGGCGGCGTCTCGTCCGCGCTGGACGAGGCGCTCGCGATCGTGGTGCTGCTGTTCGGGGAGGAGGTGGCGGAGGCGGTGCAGGTGGACATCCAGTACTTCCCCAGGCCACCGGTCAACGGCACCATCGTCCCCAACCACGAGTGCTCGCTCACGTACCAGCCGGCATGAGCGGGGCCGGACCGCGTGCGCGCCGCCGTGCCGCCCCGATACCGTCCGGAGACAATCGCGGCAAGTCGAACCAGTCATCCTGACTCATCCGGCGCTACGCGGCCCGTGTGGGGATGAAAACGCAGTTCAACCTCCCCCAGGGGTTTTTGGGGGAGGTGCGAGCCCAAGCGAGCGGAGGGGGCGCGGCGCAGAGCCTGCCACACCTGCTGAACGCCTGGCTGCACATCCTTTTCCATTCAGCGAGCCGCCGCGCAGTTCCGTGCCTCCGCAGGATCCACGGCGGCGACCGAAGGACGTTGCCCGCAGAACCGCGAGCCTGGATCGCCGCAGCGCCGTGACGCGTCGGCTGCTTGCCTGAACCTCTCTCTGTGACCATATATTGTGGTCTCGAACTTTCGAGAGGGGGGTACATGAAGCAGGTGCGTAAGAAGGAGCGTTTTCTTTCGGAACGCTTCCCTGGCCGCCGGATCATCCCCGCGGGTGAGTTCAAGCCGGCGTGCCTGAAGCTGATGGACCAGGTGAACGAAACGGGCGTGGAGATCGTCATCACCAAGCGCAACCAGCCCATCGCCAAGCTGGTCCCGGTGGGGGCTGAGACGCGGCCGTTCGTGGGGCGCTCGCGAGGTGTGATCCAGATTTCGGCCGAGGATCTGCTCTCCCCCGTCGGCGAGGATTGGGAGGTCGATGCTGACCTCTAGCCTCACCGCGTCCGACCGGCTGGTGATGGATACACACGTATGGGTATGGGTGAGCGGCGAAGCCGGCGGTCCGGGCCGACTCGATTCCGCTCTTCTCCCGCTGATCGAGGCCGCAGCCCGTGATCGGCGGCTTTTTGTGTCCGCCGCCTCCGTCTGGAAAGTTGCCCTGAAGGCCGAGCGGGGACAGGCCCTTATCGCCGGAGACCTTGACGCCTGGGTTCGCGACCAGCGGCAGTATCCGGGGGTGCGGGTGCTCACCATCGGCCCGACGCTCGCGATCGACTCGACGCGCCTGCCCAGGTGGGTTCGTGTGCGGGACGGGCAGGAGCACCGGGATCCGAATGACCGCTTCCTCGTGGCGACCGCACGGCGATTGAACGCGGTGCTGCTCACGTGCGACGAAGAAATTCTACACTTCGCGCGTCAGGGTCACGTGCGGGGTTACGACGCGCGACGGTAATGCGTTCGTTCCGACGCAGAGGCTGCAGGACGCTTCGCCGGGCCCGAGTTCCCGAACCCGGAGTTCAAGTTGATCTTTCGCGCCGCCCCCAGTCCTGCTCTCCTTTGCGGGAACCCGCGGGTTCAAGGCTGACGCGCTCCAGAAGCGTATCCGGATGGTTCTCGGCGATCTCCAGCAGCCATGGCCCGTAGCCGAAATGGCGAGCGTCTTGCGCGTGGCGGCGCGAACCACGACGCACCACGGAGCCGATGCCCGCAGACGCCCGCTACCTTCCCATCGAGGACCACGGCATCATCGGCGACCTGAACACGGTCGCGCTGGTGGGGCTGGACGGCGCCATCGACTTCTTCTGCGCGCCGCGGTTCGACTCGCCCTCGGTGTTCGCGGCGCTGCTGGATGCCGACCGCGGCGGCGTTTTCCGCATCGACCCCCAGCTGGGTGAAGACGCGCGCCGCAAGCAGCTGTACCTTCCCGACACCAACGTCCTGCTCACCCGCACCCTGAGCACCGACGGCGTCGCCGAGATCAGCGACTTCATGCCCGTGGACGAGACGGCGGGCGTGCGGCGGCTGGTGCGGCGGGTGAAGGCGGTGCGGACGGCGGTCCGGTTCCGTCTGCGCTGCGCCCCCCGCTTCGGCTACGGCGCCGTGCACCACCGCGCCGAGCCGGACGACGGCGAGGGCGTGTCGTTCGTTCCCGACGACGCGCAGGCCGCCGGGCTGGCCTTTCTGCGGCTGCGTGGTTCGGTGCCGCTGCGCATCGTGGACGGCGACGCGGTCGCGGAGTTCCAGCTGGAGCACGAGCAGACCGCCACGTTCATCCTGGAAGCCTCGTCCGAGCCGCACGCGGGGCCGCACGCCAGCCAGCGCTACGCCGCGGACGCGTTCAAGCGCACCTCGAACTGGTGGCGCGCGTGGATCGGCCGGAGCACCTACCGGGGCCGCTGGCGCGACGAGGTGAACCGCTCGGCCCTGGTGATGCGCCTGCTCTTTTCGCAGGAGCACGGGTCGCTGGTGGCGGCGCCGACGTTCGGCCTTCCGGAGAGCCTGGGCGGCGTGCGCAACTGGGACTACCGCTACACCTGGGTGCGCGACGCCGCCTTCACGCTCTACTCGTTCATCCGCCTGGGGCTGACGGAAGAGACGGGGCGCTTCATCCACTGGATCGCCGACCGGGTGCGCGAGGAGGGAGACGGGATCCCGCTGCAGCCGCTGTACGGGCTGGACGGGCGCCACCACCTTCCGGAGATCGAGCTGCCGCACCTGGAGGGCTACCGCGGCTCGCGGCCGGTGCGCGTGGGGAACGGCGCCGCCGCGCAGCTGCAGATGGACATCTTCGGCGCGCTGATGGACTCGGTGTACCTGTACGACAAGTACGCCGAGCCCATGTCGTACGACCTGTGGCAGACGCTGACGGGCGTGGTGGACTGGGTGTGCCGGCACTGGCGGCGCCCGGACCACGGGCTGTGGGAGATTCGCCGCGACGAGCGCCCGTACCTGAGCTCGCGGGTGATGTGCTGGGTGGCGGTGGACCGCGCCATCCGCCTGGCCCAGCACCGGTCGCTGCCGGCGCCGCTGGTGCGCTGGCTGGAGGTGCGCGACACCATCTACCGCAGCGTGTTCGAGGAGTTCTGGAGCCCGCGCAAGCAGGCGTTCGTCCAGACGCCGGGGTCGGAGGTGATGGACGCCAGCTGCCTGCTGATGCCGCTGCTGCGCTTCATCAGCCCCACCGACCCGCGCTGGGTGCAGACGATGACCGCAGTCCGCCGCGAGCTGGTGGAAGACTCGCTCGTCCGGCGCTACGCCATCCGGGGCGGCGAGACCGACGGGTTCGCGGACGAGGAGGGGACGTTCAGCATCTGCTCGTTCTGGTACGCCGAGTGCCTTTCGCGCGGCGGCGACCTGCAGCAGGCGCGCTTCGTGTTCGAAAAGATCCTCAGCTACGCCAACCACCTGGGGCTGTTCGCCGAGGAGCTGGGCCCCAGCGGCGAGCACCTGGGCAACTTTCCCCAGGCGTTCACACACCTTTCCCTCATCAGCGCCGCCTACGACCTGGACCGCCGCCTGGACTCCGCCGGCTGGCGCGCGTAGACGCGGACGCAGCTCGCCGCGGATCGAGGCGCGCGGGCAGCCCGTTTTCCCCCCTGTCCCGGCGGGGTTTGCGCGGGGAGGCGCCGTGGGGCCGGGGACCCGGCCCGGATTTTGACCGGTCGCCACCCCGGATCCCCATTTTCCGGAGCAGAGGCAGACATGGACAACTGGAAACGCTGGCTCAAGATCGGCCTGGTGCTGATCGTCGCGTGGTTCCTGCTGAAGATCGTCTTCAAGATCGTCGGCTTCGCGGTTCACCTGCTGGTGATCGCGGGGCTCATCTTCATCGTCTACTCCGTGGTGAAGCACTTCATGGGCAACCACCGGACGCGGTACTGAGGGGCAGGATCCAGTGCCCAGGTTCAAGTGCCCGGCAGGCGTTTTCCGGGCACATGAACCTGGGCACCTGGTCCTGCGATTTTCCCCGGCACGCTTGTTCCGTACGGCGGACGCAGTCCGTCACATCGCCACCCATCTGCCACGGAACGGATCTCGTGCGCCTACGGACGTTTGCGGCCATCGCCGCGGGGCTGGCCGCCTTCGCGGCTCCCCCGCCTTCGGCGGCGCAGGACACCACCGTGGCCGCGGGCGCGCACTACCGCGCCGGCGGCCTCGTGCGCGTCTTCAACGGCGACGCGTACCGCGCCGAGTGGACCACGCCCATCCGCGTCCCCATCCTCGATCCCGCCACCTTCGCCGGCGGGCTTACGGTGGAGCGCGCCGGGGGAGGGCTGGCCACCGAGTCGCTGCGCATGCGCGGCGCGGACGGACGCGAGTACGTCTTTCGATCCACGGACAAGACCGCGCGCCGCGGCCTCCCCGAAGACCTGCACGGCACCTTCGTCGAGGCCATCGTCCAGGACCTGGTGAGCGCCAAGCACCCCGGCGCCGCGCACCTGATGCCGCCGCTGCTGCAAGCCGTCGGCGTGCTGCACGTGGTCCCGCGGACGTACGTGATGCCCGACCACCCGTTCCTGGGGGAGTTCCGCGAACGCTTCGCCGGGCGGCTGGGGGAGGTGGAGGAACGGCCGGAGGACGCCGAGGAGGACGAGGACGAGCCCGGCCGGCCGCGCCCCGCGCGCGGCTTCGCGAACGCGGACCGGGTGGTGGGGACGGAGCGGCTGCTGGAGCGGCTGGAGGAAGACCCGGACGAGCGCGTGGACAGCCGCGAGTACCTGGCGGCACGCCTGGTGGACCTGATCGTGGGCGACTGGGACCGGCACCTGGACCAGTGGCGCTGGGCCGGGTACCGGCGCGGCGACGCGTGGACGTGGCGGCCCATCCCCCGCGACCGCGACAACGCGTTCTCGGACTACGAGGGGCTGGTGCCGGCGGCCGCGCGCGCGATCCGGCCGCAGCTGACCCGCTTCGGCCCGCGCTGGCGCGACCTGCCGGGCCTCATCTACCTCCCCGCGCCGCTGGACCGGCGGCTGCTGGCGGAGCTGGACCGCGCGGCCTGGGACAGCGTCACCGCGTCCGTGCGGGCGCGCATCACGGACGCCGTGATCGCCCGCGCCGTGGCCTCGCTCCCGGCCGAGTACCAGCCGATCGGCGGCGCCCGCCTGGCGGAGGCGATGCGCCATCGCCGCGACCGGCTGGAGGAGGCGTCGCGCTGGTTCTACGGGCAGCTGGCCAGCGACGTGGACGTGCGCGCCACGGACGCCGACGAGCGCGCGGAGGTGGAGCGCCTGCCGGACGGCTCGGTCGACGTGCGGCTCTTCGCCTCCGCCGATGCGCGCGCGCCCTACTTCCGCCGCCGCTTCGTCCCGGGAGAGACGCGGGAGGTGCGCGTGTACCTGCACGGCGGCGCCGACCGCGCCACGGTGACGGGGACGGCGCCGCGGAGCATCCAGGTGCGGCTGATCGGCGGCGGCGGCGACGACGAACTGGTGGATCGGTCCGCGGCCGGCGGCGGCCGAATGACGGTGTTCCACGACCACCGCGGCGACAACCGCTTCGACCCCGGCGGCGAGGCGCGGGTGGACACGCGCGCGTACGATCCGGCGCCCCGGCGCGTGCCCTGGGGAAACCCGCCCCCGTCGCGCGACTGGGGGAGCGACTTCGCGCCGCTGGCGCCGTCCGCCGGGTGGGTCTCGAACGTGGGGCCGGTGATCGGCGTAGGGCCCGTGTGGACGCGCTACGGCTTCCGCCGCCAGCCGTACGCGCGCCAGACCACCCTCAGCGTCCTTTACGCGCCGCTGGAGGACGGCATCGGCGTGGAGGGGACCGCAGACTTCAAGCGCACCGGGACGGGCGGAGGGCTGCGGCTGGCGGCCGGCGCGCGGACCTTTCAGCTCACCCGCTTCCACGGCTTCGGCAACCAGTCGCCGGGCGAGATCGAGGAGGTGTTCGAGGTCACCAGCAACGAGGTGCGCGCGGAGGCGCTGTGGTACGGTCCGCTGGGGCGCCGCGCATGGTACCGGGTGGGCCCGGTGGCGCGGTGGCTGGACCCGCGGGAGCCGGCGTTCACCGGCCTGGACTTCGAACCCCGCGGCTCGGAGGGATGGGTGGGCGCGGGCGCGCTGGCGGAGCTGCGCGTGGACGGGCGCGACACCCTGGCCGTCACGCGCCGCGGATGGTGGCTGGGCGCGCGGGCGCAGGGGTATGGAAGCGACCTGGGCCCGTTCGGCTCGGTCGCGGGCGAGGCGCGGACGTACCTCTCGCTGGGCGTGGGGCCCATCCTGGCCCTGCGCGCGGGCGGCGAGGTGGCGGGCGGCGAGTTTCCCTTCCACGAGGCGGCGTTCCTGGGGGGCGGTGGCTCGCTGCGCGGCTACCCGTTCCAGCGCTTTGCCGGCGACGCCGCCGCGTTCGGCTCGGCGGAGCTGCGCCAGCCGCTGGGGCAGGTGAAGCTGCTGGTGCGCGGCCGCCTGGGCGTGTTCGCCCTCGCGGACGCGGGGAGGGTGTGGATGGACGGCGATTCGCCCGGCGGCTGGCACACGGACGTGGGCGGCGGGGTGTGGTTGGAGACGCTGGGCTACGCCGCCACCTTCACCCTGGCGCGCGGCGACGTCACGCGCTGGTACGTGGGGCTGGGCCTGCCGTTCTGATCGGCGGATCGCCCGCGCCGGCACGCATTCCGCCGCTGGACGCGCACTTTGCGGAAGTGCCGCAGTGCGGCCACGCCGCCTCGCGGAGGCGCCCCAGCGGCGGAGAAAGCCCCGCGGGACGGGCTTCTGGCCGGTTTCAGGCGGGTTCCCGCGGGCGCGGCGCGGGGGCCGCCGCCGCGCCACCCCCCCTGGCGCGATTCGTGAACGGATGTCGGGACGATCCGGAGGATTTCTGGAGGAACGGCGGCCGCGGTGGCGTGTACAGCCATCCACCCGCCGTTCCGGCGGCGTGGCCGCAGTGACCTACCGCAGCACCTGACCGATCCACATGGACGAATCCGGCACTCCCCCCGTGCGCAACGCCGCCGGCCGATCCGAAGCGCTCGCCGGGCGGGCGCAGCTGGACCACGCGCGCGGCGCCATGAGCACCGGCCGGTGGATGTGGGAGTGGACCAAGGCCATCAGCACGGCCATCCTTCTTTTCCTCACCGTGCGCACCTTTCTGGTGGAGGCTTTCAAGATCCCCACCGGGTCCATGGAAGGCACCCTGCTGATCGGCGACTTCCTTCTGGTCAACAAGGCCGTGTACGGGGCCGAGATCCCGCTGACCGACCGGCGCCTTCCCGCGTTCTCGCACCCCGGGCGCGGCGACGTGGTGGTGTTCCTGCCGCCGCACGACCCGCACAAGAACTACGTAAAGCGCATCGTGGGCGTGCCCGGCGACACGCTGGAGATGCGCGACAAGGTGCTGCTGCGCAACGGGGCGCGGCAGGACGAGCCGTACGCGCGCCACACCGATCCGCTGGGCGACCAGGCGGACCCCAAGATGCTGTGGCAGCTGGACTTTACCGTGGACCGCGCGCTCACCATGCGCACGTACCACCCTTCGCGCGACAACTGGGGCCCGCTGGTGGTGCCCCCCGGCAAGTTCTTCGCGCTGGGCGACAACCGCGACCGCAGCGAGGACTCGCGGTACTGGGGCTTCCTGGACCAGAACGCGGTAAAGGGCCGCCCCATGTTCGTGTACTACTCGTTCGAAAACGACATCACCCGGTCGCTTACGTGGCTAACCAACGTGCGCTGGGACCGCATCGGCGACGTCATCCGCTGACACGCCCGGGGCGGGGCGCCATCTGTTCCGCCGGTGGCCCCAAAGATTCGGTTTCGGGCGTTCAGCGGACGCGTTCTGCGGAATCTCCCAAAAAGTTCCCGTTCGGGGGTTGACACCACACTCCCGCCTTTCCATGTTCCGTGCAGTTGAAAACGTCCGGTGCGGGATCGAACGTTCCCACCTCTCGGTTCGCGCGTAGCCAGGCGCGCATCCCCACCGGGTTTCCGCACCTCACGGCACCCCCGCTTCCGTCTCCCGGAGCACGCCGATGTCGTTCAGCCCCGCCAAGAAGATCCAGGCCGAGTCCGAGTCGCTGGACCAGTACCTGCGCGAGATCAGCGCGTATCCGCTGATCGACCGCGCCGCCGAGTGCACCCTCGCGGGCCAGATCCGCGAAGGCGACCCGCAGGCGCTGGAAAAGCTGGTGCGCGCCAACCTGCGCTTCGTGGTCGCCGTGGCCAAGAAGTACCAGAACCAGGGCGTGTCGCTGGCCGACCTCATCAACGAGGGCAACATCGGGCTGATGCGGGCCGCCCGTAAGTTCGACGAGACCAAGGGGATCAAGTTCATCTCCTACGCGGTCTGGTGGATCCGGCAGGCGATCCTGCAGGCGCTGGCGGAGCAGTCGCGCATTGTGCGGGTGCCGCTGAGCCGTGCGGGGGCGGTGCACCGTATCGGCAAGCGCTCGTCGGCGATGACGCAGGAGCTGGGGCGCGAGCCCACGCTCAGCGAGATCGCCTCGGAGCTGGAGGTGCCCGAAGACGAGATCAGCCATGCGCTGGCCATGTCGCAGGTGTACCTTTCGCTGGATGCGCCGCTGGTTCCCGGCGAAGACGGCCAGCTGCTGGACTACCTTTCCGACTCGCTCTCCCCCGGCCCCGACGACGAGGTCTACGACCACGCCCTCAAGCGCACCATCGACGATGCGCTGGGCACGCTTTCGGAGCGCGAGGCCAAGGTGCTGCGGCTGTACTTTGGCCTGGGCGACACCGAGCCGATGACGCTGGAGCAGATCGGGGAGAACTTTGGCATCACCCGCGAGCGGGTGCGGCAGATCAAGGAAAAGGCGCTCCTGCGCCTGCGCCACCAGTCGCGCGCCCGCTTCCTGGAGACATTCCTGACCTGACGCGGCCGCGGCGGCTGCAGCACCGAACCCTCTCCCGGCCTGCCGGGGGAGGGTTTTTGCCGTCCCCACCCCTCGCCTCGTCCCCACCGTGACTCCCGTTCCGACGGAGGCGCCCATGGGATCTGCAGCGCCGGTCATACCGAATCCCACGGGTTGCTGAGCACCGACAGTTCTACTGCGGGTCTCACGCGGAGCGCGCGGAGGACGCGGAGAACAGATGAGGATGGGGTTCTCGGCGTCCTCCGCCCCTCCGAGCCCTCCGCGTGAGACGCCGTTTCGGAGGCGTAATAAACGGTTTCAGATCCAGCACGCGTCAGGATCGCGCGGGCGCCTCCTGAATGGAAAAGCCCTGACGCGCGGACAGCCTTTCAGCAGCATGACCGGCTCCGCACCGCGCCCCCTCCGCTCGCTCAGGCTCGCACCTCCCCCAAAAACCCCTGGGGGAGGTTGAACGGCGCTTCATTCCGCATGGGTGCACGCAGCGCCGGACGAGTCGGAATGAGAGAGTGCGGGACGCGCGGTTATCCATCGGTTTCGTCCGGAGCGGCATCGTCGAGCACTTCGCGGATGACGTCGGGGTCAAAGCCGCGGCGCGCCAGGTAGCCGTGCAGCCGGCGGCGGGCGCGCGCGGGCTCCTCACCCTCGCGCGGGCGCCACTTTTCCGCGGCGCGGCGGGCGAGCTCGCGCTCGTCCGTTTCCTCGCCCGCCATGGTTTCACGGATGGCGGTGCGGGCGGTCTCTTCGTCCACCCCCTTCGCGCGCAGTTCGCTGGCCAGGCGCCGGGCCCCCTGTGGGCGCAGGCGCACGCGGTCGCGCACCAGCGTCCCCGCGAACGCCGCGTCGTCCACCATCCCCAGCTCGCGCAGGCGGGCCACCACCTCCTGACCGATTTCCGGCTCGTACCCCTTCATCCGCAGGCGCCGGACGAGTTCGGCGGCGCTACGGGGGCGCACGGCGAGCAGGCGAAGGGCCGCCTCGCGCGCCTGCCATGCGCGGTCGCGCCGCTCCAGCTCCGCCAGCCGCGCCTCGTCCACCGCCTGCCCCACGCGCAGGCCGGCCGCGAGCGCCACCTCGGCGGAGAGGCCCATGCGAAAGGCGCCGTCCAGGAACACGCTCACGCGGTCCGGGTCGTGCTTCTGCGGCGCGAGGGCGGTGATCTTCATCGGGTGCGTGCGTGTGGCGGCCTGGAACTGGAGCGGACAGGTTACGGCAGACAGGTTCGACGGTGCAACTCCCCGGCTTCGCGCTATCCCCCTGTCCCCCTATCCGTTTGTCGCCTTGTCCCGCCATCCCTCCCTTGTCGCCACGCCGCCAGCCGCTTACTCTAGCCGCGTCGATCTACCGAAACCCGAGCGAGGCGCGTTGCCGCAAGCCTGGCCCCAGACGACCGCGCCGCACGCGCACGCCGCCGAGTTCCGGGCGCTGCGCGACCGCGAGTTTCCCTTCGTCGCCCGCGCGCCGTATCTGAACGCCGCATCGGTCACGCCGCTGCCGGAGCGGTCGCGCCGCGCCATGGACGACTACCACCGGCACCGCTCGGACGTCCACTCCCTGCGCGGCGAGCACTTCGAGCCCGTGCT
>JAHWJJ010000307.1 GCA_019348475.1 Gemmatimonadota bacterium
TGCCGACGGCGGCCAACGCGTTCACGGCGGCTAGGGCGACCTTGGGGTCCTCGTGTCGCACCAGCTTCGACGCCGGGGCCACGGCGGCGGGGGCCTTCATCCGCGCCAGCGCTTCCAGAACCGGCAGCAGCGACTGCGGCGCCGCGTCACCGCCGGCCACGCCGACCAGCGCCTCGGCCATCTCCGGCCCGCCGATTTTCTCGGCGACGGCGACGGTGTCGGGGATGAGCGCGGCGTTCTTGGCCGGGTCGCGCAGGATGCCGCGGATGAAGCCGGCCGCGGCGTCAGGCTTGGACCGGGCCAGCGAGCGTAGCACGGCGCGGCGGTAGGGCACGTCCTGAGCACCCCAGCGCGGTATCCCAGGGGGGGCGGGGAAAGGGCCCGGAGCCCGCGGATTCGGCGTGGAGGGACACGGGCACACGGGGACAAGGGGACAGGGGCACAAGGGGATAAGGGGACAAGGCGCAGCCCGGCGCGTACACCGACTGGTTCAGCAAGGCGCGCGTCTCGCTGAGCCCATCCCGCGTGGCTGGACATCCCCACCCACGGCTACCAGGCCGAACGCACGATGTGCTCCTGGAACTTCTTGACCCATGGGCGCCGGGAAGCTGAGCATTCCAGCGCCAACTCGTCGAATGGGTGCATCCCGGCCGATGGAGTAGGTGAACAGCTGGTGTTGGGGAAACGCCTCGATCAGGCGGCGGTGGCCCTGCCAGTCCTCCAGGACGAATTTGTCCACGAGCTAAACATTCGAGCCCCCGCCGACCCTTGCCGAAAGCCCTCTTTGAGCCTATCTGACGGTCGCGCGGTGAGATGCATCCGCACCTCGTTTCCATCTCATCCCCTGGCTTCGCCACGGCGGCCGTACACGCACCAGACAGCAGAATGACATTCTTCCTGTACCTCATCCTCATAGGCATTCTGATCGGGATGGGGCTTGCCGTCGAACAGCTGCTCAACCGTATCATCCAGCAACTCGAAGCCATCGAACAGCGCCTCGCGTCGCTGGACGGCAAGGGACCCGGCGGCTGACGAGCGTCCGGCCGCGCCGGCCGGCGACCCGGAAAGCCCGGTTTGCATCGAGGATCACGGATGCGGCTGGCTCACGGTTTCGCAAGGGGAACGCGATGACGACCGAGGACGAGGCGCGGGCGCCGAAGCTGTACGACGATCTGGCGTCGTGGTGGCCGCTGATGTCGGCGCCGGAGGAGTACGCGCATGAGGCGGAGTTCTACGGACGGGCGCTGATCGAGGCATGCGCGCGGCCGCCGCGCACCCTGCTGGAGTTGGGGAGCGGGGGCGGCAACAACGCGTCGTATCTCAAGGCGCGGTTCGATCGGACGGTGCTGGTGGACCTGTCGCCGGGGATGCTGGAGGTGAGCCGCCGGCTGAATCCGGAGTGCGAGCACGTGCAGGGCGACATGCGCGCGGTGCGGCTGGGGCGCGAGTTCGACTGCGTGTTCGTGCACGACGCCGTGTGCTACATGGCCACCGAGGCGGACCTGCGGCAGGCCATCCGGACGGCGTGGATCCACTGCGCCCCGGGCGGCGCCGCGCTTTTCGCCCCCGACCACCTGCGCGAGAACTTTGTGCCGTCCACCGAGCAGGGCGGCCGCGACGGCGCCGATCGCGCCATGCGCTACCTGATGTGGACGTGGGACCCCGACCCGGCGGACAGCACGTACACCGTGGATTTTGCGTACCTGCTGCGCCAGGCGGACGGCTCGGTGCGCGTGGAGCACGACCGGCACCTGGAGGGCCTGTTTTCGCGCGGGGACTGGCTGCGGCTGCTGCAGGAGGCGGGATTCCAGCCGAGCGCCGTCCCGTTCGATCACCCGGACCTGGAGCCCGGCAGCCACCAGGTGTTCGTCGCCCGTAAGCCCGTGGGGTGAGCGGGCGAACACGCGCCTGACGTTTCCGGGACGTTCGGGCGCGACTCCGTTTTCCTGATCCGGAACGGTGCGCTCGATGATGTTGGTAGGTGCTCGCTCATCTGCAAGCGTGCTTCGTGAACCTTCAGGTGCAGGAACGATGGTGTTGAGAAAGCCGCGGATGGTGGGCGGGGGCGGCGACGGGATGGACGTGCTGCAGTACGAGGTTCTGCAGGAAACGGCAGCGGTGCTGGCGCGGCTGGGGCGCAAGCTGCAGGACGCGCTGGACGGGCTGGCGGCGTTCGATGCGGCCCCGCCGGCCGGCTGGACCGCGGACGACCGGGACGCGCTCGTGCGCGCGGCGGGCGAGGCGCTGTGGTACTACGTGGTCCAGCGCGAGGTGATGCGCATTCCCGCCACCGACGCGATGCTGCGCGAGCTGGGCGTCCCCCGCGAGGTACGCCTGCGAATGGGCCTCAACCGCGGCCCTTCCGTCTGGTAGCCCCGCAGAAGCCGCCCCCCGGCAGCGGCGTCACCGCCACGCCCGCCAGCTGCCCCCGCAGCATCTCCTGCACCCGCGAGG
Source organism: Gemmatimonadota bacterium (assembly GCA_019348475.1). Taxonomy (GTDB): domain Bacteria; phylum Gemmatimonadota; class Gemmatimonadetes; order Longimicrobiales; family Longimicrobiaceae; genus Longimicrobium. The sequence goes on from JAHWJJ010000307.1 coordinate 2,455, forward strand.
CGCCCTGGCCTGCAGCCGCTCGCCCGAAAGCGACGCGACCGAGCGGGCCCGCGGAGGCGCCAGTGCGGCCCCCGAACCTTGCGCCGGCGGACGCCCGCGGCCGATACTCCGCGACACGTTCACCATGCCTTCTCCAGCCCTCCCGATGAGCCACCGCCTCCTCCTCCCGTCCATGCCCCCGCCCCCTCGGACGCGGATCGCGCCCGGCGCCGCGGAGCACCGGGGATGACCCGCCGCGGGGGGGAAAGCGCGGGGATGCTGCTGTTCCGCAGGTCGGCGGAGCGCGGGCTGGAGGTGTTCCTGGCGCACCCCGGCGGCCCGTTCTGGAAGAACAAGGACGTGGGCGCGTGGACGCTCCCCAAGGGACTGGTGGACGAGGGCGAGACGCCGCTGGACGCCGCGCGGCGCGAGTTCCAGGAGGAGACGGGGATCGTGCCGCGGGAGCCGTTTCTGCCGCTGGGCGAAATCCGCCAGAAGGCGGGAAAGCGCGTCCACGCCTGGGCCTGGGAGGGCGACGCCGACCCCGCCACGGTCACCAGCAACGAGATGCGCACGGAATGGCCGCGTGGATCGGGACGCTGGATCACCTTTCCCGAAGTTGACCGCTGCGCCTGGTTCACCCCCGCCCAGGCGCGCGAAAAGATGAACGCCGCGCAGGCGGAGCTCATCGGCCGCCTGGAAGCCCTGCTGGCGCGCTAGCCGTGCTCCCCCTCTCCGGTGCGGGCTGCCGGGGGGAGAGGCCCGGGGTGCCCCGCGGACGCAGCCCCACGTCTGCCGCCCCTTCACTCCTTCACCCCTTCACCCCTTCACCCCTTCACCCCTTCACCCCTTCACCCGTTCACCCGTTCACCCGTTCACCCGTTCATTTCCCCCGCCCCGTCCCGTTGACACGCGGCAAAAATCTCGGTATCATACGCGTCTGTCCAGACCACGCACTCCGCTCCGGGCAAGGCGCCGGGGGCGGAATTTTCGTCCGGAACACCAGAACCCGCCGGCACCGGTCCGGCACAGGCCCGCGCTTCGGGCGCGAGAAAATCGAGATGAAGACGTATTCCGTTAAGGCGGGTGAGATCGAGCACCGCTGGTACGTCGTGGACGCGGGGGGCAAGATCCTCGGCCGCGTTGCGACGGAGATCGCGCGAGTGCTGCGCGGCAAGCACAAGCCGACCTTCACCCCGCACCTGGACACCGGCGACTACGTCGTGGTCATCAACGCGGACAAGGTCCGTCTGAGCGGCAACAAGGCCGACCAGAAGACCTACTTCAAGCACACCGGCTACATGGGCGGGGAAAAGTTCATCCCCTTCCGCGACATGCTGGCCAGGCACCCCGAGCGGGTGGTGGAGCTTGCGGTAAAGGGCATGCTGCCCAAGAACGCCCTGGGCCGCCAGATGCGCAAGAAGCTGAAGGTGTACGCCGGGGCGGAGCATCCGCACCAGGCCCAGAACCCCGAGCCCCTCACCTTCTGATCATCATGGCGACCACCGAACAGTTCCACGCCATCGGGCGCCGCAAGACCTCGGTCGCGCGCGTGTACCTGCGCCCCGGCAACGGCACCTGGACCGTCAACGGGCGCACGCTCGAGCAGCACCTGCCCCGGCACGTCCTGCAGCAGTCGGCCAACCGCCCCCTGGTGGCCACGGAAACCGAGGGCCAGTACGACGTCAAGGTGACGGTGAACGGGGGCGGCGTGCGCGGCCAGGCCGACGCCATTCGCCTGGCCGTGGCCCGCGCGCTGCTCAAGGTGAACGAGGAGTTCCGTACCCGCCTGCGCGCCGAGGGTCTGCTGACCCGCGACCCGCGCGAGGTGGAGCGCAAGAAGCCCGGCCGTCCGGGTGCGCGCAAGCGGTTCCAGTTCAGCAAGCGCTAACCGGGAGCGCCCGGCGGGCGCGGTGCCGGGACGGCGGGTCCGTCCCGGCACGCGCGTTTGCCTGAATTCCGGTACCATCACGCACACCGCCCGACGCACGGGCCCGGGTGCCGCTCCGTCGCAGGGGCGGTCGGGCCGGCGGATGACGGCGGTGGAAGCCCGGGCCCCGGGGTGGGGCCGCAGGGAAAACCGCATTCCATCAGGATCCCCATGGCCGTACCGCAGATCCAGGACCTCCTGGAAGCCGGTGTCCATTTTGGGCACCAGACCAGCCGCTGGAACCCGAAGATGCGCAAGTTCATCTTCGCGGAGCGCAACGGCATCTACATCATCGACCTCAAGAAGACCCAGCGGCAGATCGAGCTGGCGCAGGAGCTCACCCGCAGCATCATCAGCCGCGGCGAGCGCGTTCTGTTCGTCTGCACCAAGAAGCAGCTCAAGCCAGTGGTGGAGAGTGCGGCCGAGCGCAGCGGGTCGTTCTACGTGACCGAGCGCTGGCTGGGCGGCATGCTCACCAACTTCACCACCATGAAGAAGCAGATCCGCCGCCTGCGCGAGCTGGAGCGGGGGATGGACGAGGGCGCCTTCGAGTACTACACCAAGAAGGAGCGCCTCATGCTGGACCGCGAGCGCGAGCGCCTGGACAAGTACCTGGCCGGCGTCAAGGACATGGCGCGGATTCCCGGCGCCATGTTCGTCATCGACAGCAAGCGCGAGCGCATCGCCATCTCCGAGGCCAACAAGCTGGGGATCCCGGTGATCGCCATCGCCGACACCAACGCCGACCCCGACGTGCTGACGGTGCCCATCGCGGGCAACGACGACACCATCCGCTCGGTCGAGGTGATCAGCAACGCCATCGCCGACGCCATCGTCGAGGCGCGGGCCGCCATGCCGGCCGAAGACCGCCGCCGTTCCGAGGAGGCCGAGGTCACCACCTACAGCAGCGAGACCGGCGAGCGCCAGCCCGCCGACCGCGGCGACGAGCGCGGCCAGAAGCGCCGCCGCCCCCGCAAGCGCCGGCCGCGGGCCGACGCCGTGCCGGGCGCCGCCGGCGGCGACGAGGGCGCGGGCGAGGAGTAGTTCTCCGCGCCACGCTGTACAGGGGCCCCGGCGCGCTGTGCCGGGGCCTTTTTTGCATCCCCGCCCGCACCCGCGGGCCGGGAGCCCCCGCGCGCGGGGTTGCGCGCGGGGCGGCGGGGCCACAGGTTGCCGCGCCGCGGCCACGCGCGCGAACGCCGCGCGACCCTTGAACCATAGATCCGGAAAGACGGAAGCAATGACGATCGCGATCAGCGCACAGGCCGTAAAGGAGCTCCGCGAGCGCACCGGGGCGGGGATGATGGAGTGCAAGGCCGCGCTCACCGAGGCGGGTGGCGACATGGAGGCGGCCATCGACATCCTGCGCGCGCGCGGCGCCGCCAAGGCCGCCAAGCGCGCGGAGCGCGAGACCCGCGAAGGCGCCATCGGCAGCTACATCCACATGGGCGGCAAGATCGGCGTGCTGGTGGAGGTGAACT
>JAHWJJ010000308.1 GCA_019348475.1 Gemmatimonadota bacterium
TCTTCTTCAGCCGGAACTTGCCGAGCTCGTCAGTGAGCACCGTCGCCAGCGGGATGAAGGTGAACGTGAACTGCCGCAGGATGTAGCGGTCCAGCAGCCTGGTCATCGGCCTGCCCCCCGGCGCAGGCGCAGTCCGCGCAGCGCCTGCAGCACGCCGTCCCACATGCCGCTGCGCGCCGTCGACGATTCGCGCCCCATGGTGGCCAGCCCCATCAGCCCCACCACGGTCATCAGCGCGTTCATGACCCACATGGCGAAGAGCGGGGTCACGTAGCCGCGCCCGGCCAGCGACTCGCCGCCGATCAGGCCCACGTAGTACAGGGAGAACACCGCCATGCTGGTGGCGATCACCATCCCGATCCCCCCGCCCCCAAAGCGCAGGGCCAGCGGCGCGCCCACGATCACGAACACCAGCGAGGCCACGGCGATGGAGTACTTCTTGTGGATCTCCACCAGGTAGTTGCGCATGCTTTCTTCCAGCTGCCCCACGTGCCGGCCGGCGTTGGACAGCATGTCGGCGGTGCGGCGGGTGCGCGTGCGCAGGTTGCGGCGCTCCGCCTCCACCGCCGCGGCCATGGCGGGATCCATCCCCGACGCCGGGTCCACCACCGCCCCCGGGCCGCCGGGCACGTCCCCCGGCGGGTCCTTGCCGGTGAGCGCGAACTCCAGGTCCTGCAGCGCGCTTTCACGGACCGACCTCCGCTCCTGCGCCCGCTGCCGCGCCAGGGTGTCGATCTGCGCCTGCAGCATACCGATGGTCATCTCGCGGTCGCCGCGGTAGCCGTCGGGGCGGTCGTTGCGCTGCAGCTGGTTGCCCACGTCGGGAACGCCGAAGATCTGCTTCTGAAAGTAGACGCGGCGAAAGGTTCCCGGCTCCCCCGAGTTCACCTCGCGGGTGTGGCCGTCGTACAGCTGCAGGATCATGTCCGTGCCGTTGCCGCTGAACGAGGCGCGCCCCGAGTCGGCGAACACGGTGTGCAGGGTGGAGGGGTTGCTGACGTCGAACATCTGCACGTCCCACATGCGGTTGCTGCCCGGCTCGATGCGGGCCGCGCGCAGGTAGTACACCTTGCCGCCGCTCTGCGGGGTGATGCGGTTGAGGGTCTGCTCCTCCAGCAGAAAGGTGGGCGTCTTGCGGCCGATGTCGATGATCAGCTGGCTCCAGCGGTGGTTGGCCTCGGGAAGGACGCGGTCGTTGAAGACGATCATCCCCCCCGTGATGATGCTGGCCGCCACCAGCAGGGGCGCCAGCATGCGTCGCAGGTCCACCCCGCTGGCCTTGAGCGCGGTGATCTCGTTCTCCGCCGTCAGGTTGCTGAAGGTGAAGAGCACCGCCACCAGCACCGCCATGGGAAAGGTGAGGGCGACGGTGGCGGGGAGCGCCAGCACGAAGAACTCCGCGATCACCCGCGGCGGCAGCCCCTTCCCCGCCAGGTCGGCCAGACGGCGCGCCAGGGTGTTGATCAGGATCACCCCCGTAAGGGCGAAGACCGCAAAAAGAAACGGGCCCAGGTGCGCCCGCATCAGGTACCGCGTAAGGATCTTCATCCGGGCCGATCGGGACTTGCCGGTGGTGAGGGCCGCCCACTAGTATACGCGGCGGGCGGGGGCGGTACAACCAGCGCCGTCCACCCCGTCCGCAAATTCCCCGTCCTCATCGTTCGATCCCGTGATACCGACCCGCGGCGCCGTGCGTTCCGCGGCGCTGGCCGGCGCGCTGCTGCTGGCCGCCTGCGCCGACCGCCCGCCGCCCCCGCCCGAGTTCAGCGCCGACCGTGCGTGGTCGCACCTGGTGGGGCAGGTGGCGTTCGGGGCGCGCTTCGCGGGAGCCCCGGGGCACCGGCGGCAGCTGGCCTGGCTGGTGGAAGAGCTGGAGTTCCGGGCGGACACGGTGCTCCGGCAGGAGTTCACCGTCACCGACTCGGCGGGAAAGGCGCTGAAGATGACCAGCCTGGTGGCGCGCTTTCGCCCGGAGCTGGCGGACCGCGTGCTGCTGGTGGCGAACCGCGACACGCGGCGGCGGGCCGACGGCTCTCCGGAGCCGCTGGACCGCAAGTTTCCCGTCCCCGGCGCCAACCTGAACGCGTCCGGCGTGGCGGTGCTGATGGAGATGGCCGAGCTCTTCCGGCGGCAGCCCCCGCCGGTGGGGGTGGACCTGCTGCTGACGGACGGCGACGACTACTCGCGCGAGGTGCAGATGAGGGGAACCCGACACTTCATCCGGTCCATGCCGGGGTACCGGCCCCGCTACGCCGTGGTGCTGCAGGCGGTGGCGGACGTGCACGCCGCCTTCCCGATGGACTCCGTGTCCGCGGCCTCCGCGGCAGGGCCGGCGCGGCGCATGTGGGACGCGGCCCGGGCGCTGCGCTACGACTCCGTCTTCGTGGCGCGGACGACGCCCGCGGCGCCGAACCAGGGGCCGGTGCTGGCCGCGGCGGGGATTCCGACGGTGGTGGTCGCCGACCGCGAGTACGGCCCGCTGAACGAGCGCTGGCACGCCGCGGACGACCTGCCCCGGTACCTGTCGAAAGCGACGCTGGGGGTGGTGGGCCGTACGCTGGCGGCCACGGTCTACGCCGAAACCCCGGCGGAGGCGCGCTGATGGGCACGCCGCAGGAACGGCTGGCGCTGGGGGTGGCGGCGCTGCTGCTGGCGGCGGGCGCGGCGGCGCGCGCGCTGCGCACGGAGCCGGTGGACGCGGCGCTCACCGGCCCGCCGGCGGTGGAGGCCTCCGCGTCCGCGCTGGCGGCCCAGGTGGCGGACTCGGTGCGGCGGGCGGAGCGCCGCCGCGCGCCGCTTGCGCCGGGGGAGCGCATCGACCCCAACACGGCGAGCACCGACGAGCTGGACCGGCTGCCCAAGGTGGGCCCCGCGCTGGCCCAGCGCATCGTGGACTGGCGGGCGAGCCGCGGCCCCTTCCGCACCCTGGCGGACCTGGACTCCGTCCCCGGCGTGGGGCCGGCGCTGCTGCGCGACGCCGGCCCGCACCTGGCGCTGGCGCCCGCCCCCTCAACAGGGAACAGGGAACAGGGAACAGGGAATAGCGGGCAACATCCCGTACGTGGCCGGGGGTCCACACGAGACCCTTCCCAAACGACTGCTTCCGTAGCAGATTGGGATCGCTCTCGAAAACCATCGGCTGCTCCGGCCGGCGCGCCTTCCGCGCCCGTGGAGCTGAACCAGGCCACCCCGGAGGAGCTGGCGACGCTGCCGGGGATCGGGCCGGCGCTGGCGCGGCGCATCGTGGAGTGGCGGGGGGCGAACGGCCCCTTCCGCGCCGTGGACGACCTGGAGAAGGTGCCGGGGATCGGCCCCGCCAAGCTGGAGCGCCTGCGGCCCCTGGTGCGCGCTACCCCTTGACACCGCATGCACTTGCGGCGAACCTAGAACGCTGGTCTCCCCCGAAATCCCCCGGACCGCGCGCGAACGTCGGCGCGGTCCGGTCTTTCCGCCCGAAGAACAGGGCTAGATGGCCGTCTCCGCACCCGCAGACCGGATCGGCGAACAGCTGATCCACGAAGGACTGGTTACCCGCGAGCAGCTGAGCCGCGCGCTGGACGACGCGCGCAGCAACGCCACCCGCGTGGGCTTCAGCCTGGTCAAGCTCGGCTTTATCGGCGAGCAGGACCTGGTGCGCGCGCTCGCGCGGCAGCACCGCATTCCCGCGGTGGACCTGGAGCGGGTCAAGCTGGACCCCAAGATCCTCAAGCTCCTTCCCGGCGAGATCGCGCTCAAGCACCAGGTGCTCCCCCTGCGCCGCGTGGGGCGCACCCTCACGGTGGCCATGGCCAACCCCACGGACCTGGGGGTGCTGGACGACCTGAAGTTCGTGACGCGGCTGGACATCGAGCCGGTGATCGCGGGCGACTTCTCGCTGCGCAAGATCATCGAAAAGGAGTACGACGGCGGAACCGACGACCGCATCAACGACCTGCTGAAGCAGATCGAGTCGGAAGACGTGGAGGTGGTGGAGGACACCGAAGAGGAGATGTCGGTCGGCGCCCTCACGGCGGCGGTGGAGGAGGCGCCGGTGGTCAAGCTGATCAACGGCATCCTGACCGACGCGGTGCAGAAGGGGGCGTCGGACATCCACTTCGAGTGCTACGAAAAGGACATCCGCGTCCGCTACCGCATCGACGGCGTGCTGCAGGAGATCATGCGCCCGCCCATCAAGATGAAGGCGGCGCTCATCTCGCGCTTCAAGATCCTGAGCGACCTGAACATCGCCGAGCGCCGCGTTCCGCAGGACGGGCGCATCAAGCTGCGCCTGGGGCGGCGGGTGATCGACTTTCGCGTGTCGACGCTCCCCACGCTGTTTGGCGAAAAGATCGTGCTCCGCATCCTGGACAAGGGCAACCTGACCCTGGACCTGGAAAAGTTCGGGATGGAGGAGAAGGCCGAGCGCGACTTCATGCGGGCCATCATGAACCCGTACGGGATGGTGCTGGTCACCGGCCCCACGGGCTCGGGAAAAACGACCACGCTGTACAGCGCGCTGTCGCAGATCAACACCCCCGAGGTCAACATCATGACCGCGGAAGATCCCGTCGAGTACAACCTGCACGGGATCAACCAGGTGCTGGTGCGCACCGAGATCGGGATGTCGTTCGCGGCGGCGCTCAAGGCGTTCCTGCGGCAGGACCCCAACATCATCATGGTGGGCGAGATCCGCGACCTGGAGACGGGGTCCATCGCCATCAAGGCGGCGCTCACCGGCCACCTGGTGCTCAGCACGCTGCACACCAACGACGCGCCCTCCACGATCACCCGCATGATCGACATGGGGATCGAGGCGTTCAACGTGGCGTCGGCGGTCAACCTGATCACGGCCCAGCGGCTGGTGCGGCGCGTCTGCCAGAACTGCAAGGAGCCGGTCACGTACCCCGACGAGTACCTGGCGGCGGCGGGGCTCACCGGCGCGGACGTGCAGGGGATCACCTTTTACCGCGGCGCCGGCTGCGAAACGTGCAACGGCAGCGGCTACAAGGGCCGGCAGGGGCTGTACGAGGTGATGGCGATGAGCCCCACGCTGCGCCGGATGGTGCTGCAGGGCGCGTCCGCGGCGGATCTGCAGGCGCAGGCCATCAGCGAGGGGATGCTCACGCTGCGCATGGACGGCTTCGTGAAGCTGCGCAAGGGGATCACGACGCTGGAAGAGGTGATCAAGGAGACGGCGGGGTAGGGACAGGGAACAGGGAAGAGGGAACAGGGAACAGAGAATAGGGAATCGGGAATGGCCGGCTCGCGCGAGGGATCGGGCGCGGGGGTGGTCGTCCGAGAGGCCGGCGCCGAGAGACGGCGGGGACGATCCCCCTTCATCTGTTCCCGGTGGCCCGCAGCCTGTCCCCTGTAACCCCTTCCCTCGCTTCCTTTTCCGGCGCGGCACACAACTTGGTTACCTCACCCCCCGAACCGCGAAAACTCGCGTAGTAGCGCAACTGCCGGCGCCGCCGGGCGTTGCACCCTGCAACAGACCTTGCGGAGTGCGGCACGGCCGGCAGACCTCAGGGGCGTGCCGGACCGGATTCCATCTTCAGTTCTCCCGTGATTGCGAGCCCGATGACCATGACCGCCGAGGCCACCCCCCGCGTGGCCCCCGAAGCCGCCCGCAGCCTGAACCTGCGCGCGCTGCTGGAAGAGATGATCGAGAAGGGCGCCAGCGACCTGCACGTGACGGCCGGCGAGCGCCCCAAGCTGCGCATCGACGGCCACATCACCGACAGCGGGGCCGACCACGTGCTCACGCCCAAGGATTGCCTGCAGCTTACCTACAGCATCCTCACCGAGAACCAGAAGAAGCGGTTCGAGACCGAGGACGAGCTGGACTTCAGCTTCG
>JAHWJJ010000030.1 GCA_019348475.1 Gemmatimonadota bacterium
CTTATGCTCGCACCTCCCCCAAAAAACCCTGGGGGAGGTTGAATCGCGGCGGGCTATCCGGAAGGGCGGCGGAGCAGTCCGCGCAGCGGACTTTGCGATGCTCCAGCGGCGATTTCAATTCAATCGCTCCAGCGCGGCGCCGGCCCATGGGCTGAAGTCGAACCCGGGAATTTGAACCGTAGGTTTTATCCGATCGGGCCGGGCGGAGGAGCGTGCGCATCCACCTGCGTGCGGAGGCGCGCGATCAGCGGCGGCAGCTCGGGGATGTCGCTGCTGCTGCGCCGGTGCGCCTCCACCGCCAGCTCCAGCGCGCGCCGGGCAAGGGCGGCGGCCGCCGCGGAATCTCCGGCCGCACGGTGCGCGTCGGCCTCCGCGGCGGTCACCTCGGCCCAGGCGGCGAGCACGTCGGGATCATTCACCATCTGCGCGGCGGAGGCCGAATCCAGCCGCTGCACCACGCCCGCGATGGGCCCCAGCAGCGCGTCGAGCGACGCGCGCGGATCCGCCAGCAACTCCGTCGGGTCCTCTCCGCCGCGCAGCTTGCCAGACAGCCCCTCCGCCATCTGGCGAAGCTGCGCGATCATCCGCAGAATGGAATCCCGCTTCTCGGACGAGGTGAGCATCCGCGGTGCTTCATGGTTCGAGGGTGGATCGATCGAGTTTGCCGATGCCTGCAACGTGCCAGGATGAGACGATGGACGAAGACCTGGACCGCATGTCTCGCGAGGAGCTGATCGCGGAGGCCAGAAAGCTGCGGCAGGGGATCCGCGTTCACCGCGACAGCAGCGGAAACGAGCTGTGCTGGCATCATCCCGCCCTGTGGGGACTGCTGCCCGACTCGCAGGACCCGCTGCCTACCGTGCCCGCATGGCCGCAGTTTCTGCGCGGCTGCATCCGCTACCGTCAATCGCTCGACGAACAGATTCCCGACGCCCCCCGATCCGACGAGGAGTACCGCGGGTGATCACATCACTCCATCCACTCCATCACTCCGGAACGATCTTTGCCAATAGTCCTGAATAGTAATGGACCGATGGCCGTCCCGACGTCCGCACGCGCGGCCCGCCGGGACGGCAATCCGGCTTTTCTACCCGCACCACAGGAGAACGTTGAGCAACCAGGCGAACACCACCTTCCACAACGCCCGCAACGAACTTTTCAGCCAGATCCACCGCTGCCAGGTGCTGAAGGCGGCCACCGAGCAGCAGGACGAGTGGCTGCGCGACACGGTGCAGTACCTGGGCGAGATCTTTCCCGCGCTGACCGACCGCGAGCTGAACGAGCTGCGGGAGATCGGCGCGCGCTTCTGCCAGCCCGCCATCCCGCACGGCAAGCAGCACACCGCGATTACGCGCGACCAGTGGCAGGACGCCCCCGCCCAGGAGGGCGCCGCGTCCGCCTCCGCGGCCTGATGCGCCGTCCATTGCGCCGGTGACATGGGAGAGGGCGAGCACTGGCTCGCCCTTTTCGCTTTTAGGCGACCGGCGGGGCCGGACCGGCGGAGTTCCTGCGGCCGATCAGGCTTTCAGGGCGTGCTCACCGGGGGTACTCCTCGGGTTCGTCCCAGGACTGCGACCAGAACTCGTCCTCGGCCTCCGCGGCGTCGCGCATGTCCACCGGAGGGTCCCCGTCCGGCCCCCGCAGCCGGCCCGAGCGCAGGATCTCGTGCAGCGCCGCGTCGTCCACCGCGGGCACCTGCGACGGTGGCCGCCCGGCGCGCAGCCGCACCAGGTAGCGCAGCCCTCCCAGCCCGGCGAGGGCGCTCAGGACGATCCAGAACCAGGCCATGCCGCCCTCCGCTGCACGATCCGCTCCGGCACCCGCACATCCGCGGAGCGGTCCCGCGGGCGTGCGGCGAAAGCCGGCGCGGGCCCCGCCCGCGTTACCCGCGAACGCGCTTGCCTCTATGCGGATCAACCGGTAAAATGTTGTCATCTACACTTGGTACACGCGGATAACAGCTAGAATGCTGCCGGTTGAGCTTCAGAGTCCGAAGGAGATCGCGGGCACCATCGCGCGGCGGGCGCGGGCGCTTCGGCTGCATCGCGCATGGACGCAGCAGGAGACGGCGGAGCGCGCCGGGGTTACGCTGGCCAGCTACCGCCGGTTCGAGCGCACGGGCAGCATCTCCCTGGACCGGCTGCTGAGGGTGGCGGTCGCGCTGGGCGCATACGGCGGCCTGGAGCAGCTCTTCGCGCCTCCCCCGGCGGCTTCTCTGGCGGAGATGGCGCGGCTTGAGGCCTCGGAGTCGCGCAAACGGGGAAGGCGGCGCGATGCAAAGCCTTGAAGTGTTCCTCAGCTGGGGCGACGAGGACGTGCGCGTGGGCACGCTCGCCGGGCGCGGCCACCACGTGTTCTTCGATTACGCGCCGTCGTTTCTGGCCCGGCCGCTACCGATCTCACCGTTCAAGCTCCCGGTCCGCCCGGGCGTGTTCGAGCACTCGGACCGCGAGTTCGCCGCGCTGTTCGGCGCGTTCAACGACTCCCTTCCGGACGGCTGGGGGCTGCTGCTGATGGATCGCGAGTTCCGCAGGCGGGGGCTGGATCCCGCCGCCGCGACTCCGCTCGACCGCCTTGCGTACATCGGCACGCGCGGGATGGGCGCCCTCACGTACCATCCGCCGTGCGACGTGGAGGATGCGGTTCTCCGGATCGACCTCGATGCTGTCGCGCGGCAGGCGGAGCGCGTCCTGGAAGGGAGCGCCGAAGAGGTACTGCCCGCGTTGCGGATTGCCGGCGGCTCACCGGCGGGCGCGCGTCCAAAGGTGGTGGTCGGTGTGGGCGACGGTGGGCGCCTCGTTTCCGGAACGGCGGACCTTCCGCCGGGCTACCGCCACTTCCTCGTCAAGTTCCTCGCACGGGAGGACCCGCCCGACCTGGGCGCGGTGGAATGGGCGTACTCCGCCATGGCATCCGCGGCGGGCGTCGAGGTGCCCGCCGCGCGACTGTTCGAAACCGGGGACGGCACGCGGTACTTCGGCGCGGAACGCTTCGACCGCGTGGGGAACGCCCGGCTGCACATGCACACCCTCAGCGGCCTGCTGCACGCAAGCCACCGGATTCCCTCGATGGACTACGAGGGCCTGCTTCGCGCCACGCGGGCGCTGACGCGGGATCAGAGGCAGGTAGAAGAGGCATTCCGGCGGATGGCGTTCAACGTGCTGGCGCACAACCGCGACGACCACGTGAAGAACTTCTCGTTCCTCATGGACCGCGGCGGGGAGTGGCGGCTCGCACCCGCGTACGACCTTGTGTTCTCCACCGGTCCGCGCGGTGAGCATACAATGGCGGTCGCGGGCGAGGCCCGACGGCCCGGAGCCGGCGACATGCTGCGCGTGGGGGCGACGTGCGGCATCGACGCCGACCGGGCGCGGCAGATCATCGGTGAGGGCGGTGACGCCGTCGACCGCTGGCCGGAGTTCGCGCGGGAAAGCGGCGTCGCTGAAGCACGGATCCGGGAGATCGGCGCCGTCATCACGAGCGTGCGGCCCGTATGACCAGGCTCCGCCAGCCGCAAACCGACAGGACAGACGCGTAGCTCAGCAGGATTCGCCCCAGTCCCGTCCGGACGCCTTCCTCGAACTGTACACGCCGGATGTCCGACCAGACCAGCAGCTCTGCGCCCGCTCATCCGATACCGGCGACGGTGCGCCGGGCGGTGGCGGCGTATTTCGGGCTGCAGGGTGCGGGCGTGGTCGGCTGGTGGGCGATGCTGTTCCTGGACGCGGAGGCGCGGCAGTGGTTCCGGATGAGCCCCGCGCCCGATCACACGCTCCTCGCCTTCGCCCTCCCCGACCTGGCAATCCTGGCGCCGGCGTCGCTGCTGGGCGCGGCGCTCGTAGTGCGCCGCGACGCGCGCGCGCCCGTGGTGCTGTGGGTGGCTGCGGGCGCCACTGTGTACGCGGCCCTGTACACCCTGGCATTCGCGGTCCGCGCGGATGCGGGGTGGTTGGGCGCGGCGCTCATGCTGCCGGCAGCACTGCTGAGCGGGAGCTGCGCCGCCGCGGCCACTCCGAGTATGGTGGCTCTCCTGCGCCACGCCCGTCCCGCCTCCGCCGGCTGGAACACGGCAAAGACGTTCGCCCAGATCGCGGTGTTCTGGGGCACGCTGCTGTTCCTGGTGCCATGGCTCATCCGCATGCTCGAACTCCGCCTTGGCGTGCCCTCCTTTGGCGGGCCGGGGATGCGCGTGGTCGCCGTGGGGCTCTTCGTGGCGCTCGGCGGGCTGGGCGTGTGGAGCGGCGTGACGATGGCGCGGTCCGGACGGGGGACGCCGCTGCCGCTGGACGCGCCGCGGCGCCTGGTCGTCAGCGGACCCTACGCCTACGTCCGGAACCCGATGGCCATCGGCAGCCTGGGGCAGGGCGTCGCCGTCGGGCTTTATCTGGGCTCGCCGCTGGTGCTGGTCTACGTGGGCATTGGCGCGTGGATGTGGCAGGTCCTGGCCCGCCCGCTGGAGGAGATGGACCTCGCCCGGCACTTTGGGGCGGAGTACGAGGCGTATCGTGACGCCGTTCGTTGCTGGTGCCCGAACCTCACGGCGTTTCGAGCTCCCACGGATGCGCGCCAGCTGTCCGCGTAGACGGCTTCCGTTCAACGCGAGAGCATGAGAAAACGCGTTTACTCCCTCAACTCCGTGTGAAGCCTGTCGACGGACAACCGCGCGGGTTCCGTGTCCGGGGCCCGCCACTTGTCGTCCCCGCCGCGGGCTCATTACATTTTCCGCCTTGCCGCGGGCGTGAACCGCGCCGGCGGCTCGTGGTCGACCACACAGCATCCGAACGTGCGACAGGAGGGGAACGTGCCCGAGCAGGCGCAGCAGTTCGCTTTCCAGGCCGAGGTGCAGCGGCTCCTGGACCTGGTGATCCACTCGCTCTACACGGACAAAGAGATCTTCCTCCGCGAGCTGGTCTCCAACGCGTCCGACGCCATCGACCGCCTCCGCTTCGAGGCGCTCACCGATCCCGGCCTCCTTCCCGAAGGGCACGAGCCGAAGATCCGGCTCATCCCCGACAAGGAGAACCGCACCCTCACCATCGAGGACGACGGGATCGGGATGACGCGCGACGAGGTGGTGCAGAACATCGGCACCATCGCCCGGTCGGGGACGCGCGAGGCGCTGGAGCAGCTGAAGGAGGCCGCCGGGGGCGAGGGCGCCGCGCAGCTCATCGGCCAGTTCGGCGTGGGCTTCTACTCGTCGTTCATGGTCGCGGACCGCGTGGAGCTGGTCACGCGCAGGGCGGGCACGGACCAGGCGGTCCGCTGGGAATCGTCGGGCGGCGGCTCGTTCACCGTCACCGAGGCGGAGCGCGACCGGCCCGGGACCACCATCACGCTGCACCTGAAGCCGGTGGACAGCGAGAACGGCATCGAGGACTACACCGAACGCTGGGTGCTCTCGCGCATCGTGCGGCAGCACGTGGACTTCATCACCTATCCCATCCTCCTCCCGGCCGAAAAGCCGGAAGAGGTGCCCGAAGGCGAGACGCCGCAGCCGGAGAAGCCCCTGAACTCCATGCGGCCCATCTGGTCGCGCCCGCCGTCGGAGGTCACGCCGGAGGAGTACGCGGACTTCTACAAGCAGATCTCGCACGACTGGTCCGAGCCGCTGGAGACCATCCACACCCGCGGCGAGGGGCTGGTGGAGTACCAGGCCGTGCTCTTCATCCCCTCGCGCGGCGCGACGGATCTGTACTATCCCGGCTTCAAGCCCAACCTGCGGCTGTACGTAAAGCGCATGCTGGTGCGCGAGAACAGCGAAGAGCTGCTGCCGCGGTGGATGCGCTGGGTGCGCGGCGCGGTGGACAGCCCCGACCTGCCGCTGAACGTGTCGCGCGAGATGCTGCAGAGCGACCGCCATGTCCGGCAGATCCGCCGCGTCCTGACGAAGAAGGTGCTGGATGCGCTCAAGAAGATGCAGGAGAGCGACCGCGCGAACTACGAGACCTTCTGGCGCGAGCTGGGGCGCGCCGTAAAGGAGGGCGTCGATTCCGACTTCGAGAACCGGGACGCGCTGCTGAACCTGCTGCTGTTCAACTCGTCGCGCGACGCGGAGGCACTGGGCACGCTCAAGGAGTACGTGGAGCGCATGCCCGAGGGGCAGAACGACATCTGGTACCTGACGGGCTCGTCGCGCGAGCAGATCGAGAACTCGCCCGCGCTGGAGGCGTTCCGCGACCGCGGGTGGGAGGTGCTGTACCTCACGGACCCGGTGGACGAGCTGGTCGTGCAGTCGGTGACGGAGTTCGAGGGCAAGAAGCTGCGCTCCGCCGGCAAGGGCGCCGTTGAGCTGGAGGAGGGGGAGAAGAAGGCGGCCGGCGACGAGGCGAAGAAGGAGTTCGAGCCGTTCCTGGGCGCGCTGCAGAAGCGACTGGAGACGTGGGTCAAGGAGGTGCGCCTCTCCGGGCGCCTGACAAAGTCGCCGGCGGTGCTGGTGGTGGCCGAGCACGACTACTCGCCGCAACTGGAGCGCCTGCTCTCGCAGGGGCGCGACGGGATCCGGCAGCGGCGCATCCTGGAGCTGAACGCGTCGCACCCGCTGGTGCAGGGGCTGCGCCGCCGCTTCGACGCGAACCCCAACGACGCCGTCGTGGGCGACTACGGCGAGCTGCTGCTGGGGTGGTCTCTGCTGGCCGAGGGCTCGGAGCCGCACGACCCCGTGCGCTTCACGCAGCTGGTCGCCGGACTGATGGAGACGGGGCTGGATGCGGCGCCGGGCGCGGCGCCGGAGGTGGCGTCGGCGACGTCCAGGGAGTCGCCTAAGTCCGCGGCGGAGCCGGCGGAGGACGTGGCGGGTGAAGCGGATGCACCCGCAGAGACGGCCGAGCCAGCGGAGGCGTCCGGCTCCACTGGCAGGGTCGGAGAAGAAGCGGGGACGAGCGCCGGCTGATTCGCCCCTCGCCCGGCGAGCCTCTCCTGGAGAGAAAGGAACGCCCTCCCCCGACGCGTTCGCGCAATGCGTTCGGGGGAGGGCTTCGTCTTCCGGGCTGTGGCGCACCGGAGTGGTGGGCGCCGCGACGCCCCTTACGGGCGGCTCAGTACGGGCAGACCATTTCGCCCGTCTCCACGTAGGCGGTCACTTCTCCCCACAGCAGCCTGTACGGTTGGCCGCAGCCGGAGGTTGCCTCGCCCACCCACTCGCTGTAGGTGGCGTCCGAAAAGTACAGGTAGCGGGTCTGCATGGACGCCGCCTCGGCGCGCGAGCTCGGCTCGGCCCACAGAGGTGCGGACGCCGCGGTGCCCGCCAGCAGGGCTACGGCGGCGACAGCCGCCACGGCCCGGGCCGGAATGCTGCGGATGCGATGGATCATTGGGAAGACCTCTGTTGCAAGATGCTGGGTATCCCCGCCCGCCGGATGTGCCGGCGGGGCCCGCTCCGACGGATCCGCGGATTGTCAGGCGCTCACGGATCGCAATTGTATATATAAAGACCGATAAGGATTGTAAAGTCCTCTGCCGGATCGGCCCCGTTGCAGTGCGACGGCGAGGTAGCCGTTGCCGCTGGCGCGCGGCTCGTCGGCTTCGAACATCAGCGTCGGCACGGCGGAAGGGCATCGTACTTCAAGGGGATCGGGACAGGGGGCGTCGAGTGGCTGCCCAGACGCAGGATCGGGCGGGCGCGCTCGAAATGACCAGCAGCCGCTTTCCTGCACCCCGATCAACGGAATCCGAGGGGATTGACTTCGCTCCCGAAACAATCGAAACTGCATCGACGTTCGGTTGCAGTCCTCTTCCGTGAATCCCTCCCGATGCGCGTGCCCCCCCTCCGCCAAAACGTGCTGCTCATAGTCGTGGCGCTGGGGATCGGCGTCGCGTGGGGGTGGCGCGGCTCGGCACGCTCCGACCTTGCCGGCGACCTGGCTGCGCTGGCCAGCCGCGGGGGAACGGGAATCACGCCCCGCCTCTCCATCCTTCCCGATCCGCCGGTCCGTTCCGGCACGGTCCCCGCCCGGCAGGTGGCCGCGCTCGTCCGCCGCCTCGGCACGCTCGCGGACAGCGGCGACGCCCGGGCGCTTCACCTGCGCGCGCTTGCGGACCTCATGTGGAGTTCCCCCCGCGAAGTCCGGCCGGTGGACCGCGCAATCGAGTGGCTTCACACCGCCGAGCGGCTGGAGGGCGGCTCGGCCGCGCTCTACTCGGACCTGGCGGCGGCGCACATGGTCCGCGCGGAGCGGGCCCAGAGTGCATACGACCTGGTGCTCGCGATCCAGTTCGCGGAACAGGCGGTCGCTCTGGACCCGCGCAGCCGCGCCGGCGCGTACAACCGCGCGCTCGCGCTGGACCGGTTTCACCTGCGCTACCAGGCGGCTGAGGCGTGGCAGACCGTGCTGGCGCTTGGTGGGCCTGCGGCGGTGGCCGAGGCCCGGCTCCGCCTGCGGAGCCTGCAAAGCGGTGGACCGCGGCGTCCCGCCGCGGACGCACCCGCGGCGGCGCTGGCGGCGTTCGCCGGCCGTGAACCGCAGTGGGCCCGCGGCTGGGCCACGGACACGCTCCTTCCCGCCTGGGGCACGGCGGTGGCGAGCGGCGACAGCGCGCTTGCGACTGGGCGGCTGCGCGCGGCCGCGGCCCTTGGCGGGGCGCTGCAGAGCCGGCCCGGAGACGGCACGGTCGCGCAGGCCGTGCACGACATCCGCCGCGTGGAGGCGAACCCGGCCGCCCTGCGCCGCCTGGCGGGCGCGTGGGCGGAATATGGGGCGGCGGCGGCGGCGCTCGACCAGCGCCGCGAACAGGTGCCGGTCGCGCTCTTTCAGCGCGTGCGCGAGCAGGCGCGGGGCTCGCCCGTGCTCCGCGACTGGGCGGAGTACCACTACGGCGTGTCGCTCTTCTATGCGGGTGACGCGGCCGCCGCGGCCCCGGTCTTCGTCCGCCTGTCGTCCGCCGTGGACGCCGGGCGCTTTCCCGCGCTTGCGGGGCGCACGCGCTGGTCTTTGGGCACGCTCGCGCTGCGCGGGGGCGACTACGCCGCGGCGCGCCCGCACCTGGCGCAGGCGATCCGCCTTTTCGAGCAGGCGGCGGAAGCCGAGAACCGGGGGGCGATGCAGGCCATGCTGGGAGAGGTCCTGTTCGCGCTGGGCCAGGACGCCGAAGCGTACACCTCCATGCACGCCGGGCTTGCCACCCTGCGGCCGCACGGGCGGTCGCTGCGGCGGCACAACCTGCTCTTCGGCCTTGTGCATTACACGACGGTGGAGGGGCTGAACCACGCGGCCCTGGCCATTCAGAGCGAAGACATCGCCGCCGCGGCGGCGCAGGGGCCGGGGGTGCGGGCGGAGGCGCTGCTTTCCCGCGCACGCGCCCTTGCCGCGGCGGGCCGCTATTCCGGCGCGGCGGCGGACGTGCAGGCCAGCGTGCCGCTGCTGGATTCGATCGCCGGCCCGCGGCAGCGGGCGTGGCTTGGGGCGGACCAGCGGACCGCGCGCGCGGCGCTCCAGGTGCCGACGCGGCCGCATGCGGCCGCCGCCGCGCTGGACTCGGTGGTGGCTGCCCTGCGCGAGGACGTGGCGGTGGAACGCCTGCTCATCGCCCTTACCCAGCGCGCCGAAGCCCGGGTGGCCGTGGGCGATGCGCGCGGGGGGGCGGCGGACCTGGATTCGGCGGCCCAGGTGATCGGCCGGCTGAGCGGCGGCGTCGCCCATGCGGCGCTGCGTGCCTCCATGCTCGACGCCCGGCGGCGCGTGTTCGACCGGCTGGCGCTGCTTCACGTTCGCGACGGCCGGCCGCGTGACGCGCTGCTTGCCCTGGAACGCAGCCGTGCGCCGGTGAGTGGCTCCGCGGGGGGCGCTCGTCCACGCCCCGGGCGGATCGGGTCAGGACGCGGCGAGGCCGCGGTGGAGTACGCGCTGATCGGCGACACCCTCCTTGCGTTTGCCGTGGCGGACACGGCGGTGTGGCTAGAGCGCAGGACGGTGGATGGGGACGGTCTGCGGCGCATGGCGGAAGCGGCACGGACGCGGCTGGAGCTGCGCATGGCGGATGGCGCCACGTCGGCGATGCTCGCCCGCCTGTACGACGTGCTCGTGCGGCCCGTGCAGGGGTACCTCGCCGGGCACGAGCGGCTGGCGGTCGTGGTGGACGGGGAGCTCGCGGCCGTGCCGTTCGCGGCGCTGCGCGACACCGCGCGCGACCGTTACCTGGTGGAGAGCCACGTGCTGCGGCTTGCCCCGGCCCTGGCCGCCGAGCCTGGACGGCGGCGGGGCGCCGAAGGCCGGACGCGGGCCGTCTTCGTCGCGGACCCGGCGTTCCGGCCGGCGGAGTTCCCCGCGCTGCAGCGGCTCCCCGAGGCGCTTCCCGAGACGCGGGCGCTGTCGGCTGCGTATCCCGGGTCGGTGCTGCTGTCCGGCGATTCCGCCAGCGCTCGGCGGGTGCGGGCTGCGCTCGCGTCCAGCTCTCTGTTCCACTTCGCCGGCCACGCGGTGTTCGACGACGCTCGCCCGGAGCGCTCGTACCTGGTGCTCACGCCCGACGCGAGCGGCGCCGGGCGTCTTTCGGCCGAACAGATCGACGACATGGACCTCCGCGGCCTGCGCCTGGTGGTGCTGGCTGCGTGCCAGACCCAGCGTTCCGGGTCCGGGCGGTCCGGCGGGTTCGCGGGCCTTTCCGGCGCGATGCTGCGCGCCGGGGCCGGCGGCGTGGTGGGCAGCCTGTGGCGCGTGGACGACGGGCTGACGCGCGAGCTGATGACCGGCTTCCACGACGCGTACCGTGCCACCGGCGACGCGGCCGCGGCGCTTCGGCAGGCGCAGCTTCGCCTTCTCGGTTCCCCCGACGCCACGCTCCGCTCGCCCGCCGCGTGGTCCGGCTTCCGCTACGCGGGCGAGTGATCGAACTCGCAGACCGATTCAACCCGGCCATGTGCCGCGTGCCTCTGGTTCGTGAAAAACGCGCTTCATGACCATCTGAAGGAGGTACGCCATCGACCGGCCCGGCAGTGGAGCGGCAACGAGAACGCCGTTGCCGGCCGATTTCAGGAGCCCCGCTCCGCTGGGGGTCGTCTTGTGGTCCCCCACGCTCCGCTCGCCCGCGGCGTGGTCCGGCTTCCGCTTCGTGGGCGAGTGATTGAGAGGACGCGTGATGGAGTTGCACATCGAAGTGATTGGGTTGTGCATGTTCGTCCACCCCGCGGAGGCAGAAGGGACGCACGTGCTGATGCCGCACGCGCACGCGGCGGGGGTGGAGCAGCATTTCGCCTGTTGCCTCTTCCCAGGCCAGTCCAAAAAGGTGCCGATCGAAGGGCACGCCATCGAGTTCGACGTGAAGGGCTCGGGGAGCCTGTACCTGCCGGACGACCCGCCGGTCATCAACGCCGGGCGCTACGCAAACAAAACCGTAGACGCAGCGCAGTGGGGCACCAAACCACGCGGAAGCGTTGCGGCCCGGGTCACCATTCCTCCGGCGGCTGTCATCCACTACGCCGAAACCGCCGAGTACGAGGTCATCGTTGACGGTACTTCCGACGACAGGAAACCGCTTACTCACAAGGTCGTCTGGCGGATCACCGACATCACCGGCCCTGTTACATGGAACGTGCAGAGGCTCACGTACTCGAACGGCCACGGGCCCGCGCCGGCTCCCACCCCGTCTTCGGGCACGTTCCCATACACTGCGGGTGCGACTGTAAAGGTAACCGTGGAATGCCAGCCGCGGCCGATTCCCACGGAGCCGATTCCGTATAACGAGGAGGCGCACCATTTCCGGGCGTACCTTGCCCTTTTCCGTCCTCCTGTCGGCAAGTCGGTCAGGCTCAAGATGAAGAGCGACACCTCCGCCCTGCGTCAGACGCCGGATCTCCCGGAAGATCCTGCCGCCCTGAGGGACCAACCGTTTTCGCTCGCGTACAATTGCATGCTCGGCCAAGCGCCCGCTGGTTGAGACGCAGGTCTCCGCGGACCGAACCAGAGCCCCGAGCGCCGGCTGGCGCTCGGGGCTTTGCGTTCGGGTGCGAAATTGATGTTCGGCGTCCATCTGAGTGGGGGTGATAAGATCGCCGCCTCAGTCGGGCTCACGTCCAGGAGGGAGAGCAATATGCCTTTCAAGCTGCAGATCGAATTCGCGGGCCTGTGTATGTTCGCCGCGCGGAGCGACGACCACCCGCGCATGTACGTGCTGATGCCCAGCGTTCGTGGCAATCATCACGGCGTGGGGCTGCACATCCCCGTGCTGAAGTTCGATACGAACCATCTGCAGCCCGGACAGACCGGCGGCTCGGGGCTGTTTGCCCAGAAACTCCTCCGCAATCGGGAGTTCGTCATCCCCGGCTCCGGCGCAGCTCAGCCGATCTGCTCACAAATCGCGGACGTGGGACAGGCCACGGGCAAGCAGGTACTTCCGAACCTTCTCGGTCCCAGTCCGAGCGGGCTCGCGGCACGGGTCACCCTGCTGGGCGGGGCGATGACGGCGGTCGCGCGCGGCGCCTGTTGGGAGTGGCAGGCAGGCGAGTACCGCACCCTTTCGCACCGGGCGCTCTGGGAAGTTCCCGCCATGGAGGGCGACGCGCTGCCCATCGAATTGCTGTCGCTGGCGACGTCGCAACCCGAGCACCTGACCCTGTATCCTGTTACGGCGGGCAGCGAGCTGGTGCTGCGGATCAACGTGCATCACATGACGGCGGAGGATCTCGTACCCGAGCAGACCAGCACCGGCCGCCGGCCCGACGTGGGTGACTACGGCTGGCATTTCGCCCCTTATTACGATCTGTTCGGCCCGCAGACACCGCTGCGCCTGCCGCGGTTCAGGCCCGATGCGGACTGTCTCTCCGCCACAGGCACCTGCGCTGAGTGGCTGGAATCCGGAGGCCTGGCCTACAACTGCATGCTGGCGGGCGGCGGTTGAGTGCGCCAGCGCCGCGGGGACCTGATCATTGGTTCATGACTTTCGACGCAGGACGCGCCAATGAAACGAGGAGTTTCGGTCCATTTTGCGGTTCCGGTACCGGGCCCGGGGTGCTATGTGGGCTATCCGCTCGTTCAATCGGTTGGTGCCTCCCGTACCATGGCGGAGATCGCACGCGCCTGCGGGTTCTCGGTGCGGGAACCCGTGGTGGGGAACCAGATCTCTCGCGACGTGGTCACAGCCGTGCTCAGCGGTATGGCCGGTGAACTGCACGAAGGAGACACGCTGCTGTTGACCTACGCCGGGCACGGCTGCCGCGAAGTGGCGACCCCCGGAACCGGCGGCGGAGCGTACCGCGAGAGCTGGTGCCTTCCCGACGGGCAGCTCTGGGACCACGAGCTGTACGCGTTGTGGCCCGCGTTCAGGTCGGGAGTGCGCATCATCGTGGTTTCTGAGAGCTGCTACTCGCAGACGATCGGGAGTCAGCGGCTCCACGACGCGGAGGTGATCGCTTTCCGGGAGCGCAGGTTGGGGGATCTCGCCCGGACCTGGCAGCTTCCGGAGGACTGCACCCGCTGGGCGATTCCCGATCGGCCGAATGACGCCAGCATCGGTGCGTCCATCCTGGTGCTCGGGGCCTGCAAGGAAGAGGAAACCGCTGTGGACGGGCTGTTCACAAAGAAGCTGTGGCAAACGTGGACGACCGGAGGCGCCGGCGATTACTGCCAGTTCATGAGGCGGATCAAGAACGCGATGTACCCGGATCCCCAAACGCCAGCAATGTCGTTTGTCGGCCGCCCAAACCCGGGATTTCTCCAGGAGCAGCCGTTCACGATCTGACGTGCAGACCCGCAGGCGAGTGCGACCGTTGCCGCACGGCGTACTCCGGCACGTTGATCAGCGTGTACGAGAGCCCTCCCCGGGTCCGGCCGGGGAGGGCTGCGTTCGCGAAGTGGGGCGGGCAGCCGCCTACTGGCTCACCACCCGCTTCCACTGGCCCGCCGGGAGCACGGAATTCTCGTTCTCCACCTGGTTCAGGATGGCCAGTTCGGGGAGGGGGATCACGGACGGGTGCTGGCGGTTGAAGTCGGCCAGCGTCATGGGCCGGGTGGTGCGCACCACGTCGATGCGGTTGGGGCGCACGTTCAGCACGGCGGGGTCGTTCACGTCGTCGAAGCTGAAGATCACCTGGCGGAACGCGGACTCGTACTGCCGGAACCGCTGCGCCGGCGTGTACGCCAGCACCTGGTAGGTGCGGCCGCCGTGCTCGATGAAGGCCGCCATTCCGGCGATGACCCCCTGCTGCGTCTGGGCCTGGAAGTATCCCACCACCGCGGGGTTGCCGTTGACGTTCTGCCGCCCGGCCTGCCCGGGGCGCAGCCCCTGCTGCGAAAAGAAGCGGCGCGCCGCGTCCTCGGCGCCGGCGGCACCCTGCGCCAGGGTGAGCTGCATCACCGCGTCCTGCCGCGGGGCCAGCGCGTTGACGGCCTGCGGCAGGTTCTGCGTGCGCCACCCCTGCGGAAAGTCGATGCGAAAGCGCAGCTCCGGGTGCAGGAACACGCCGCCCCGAAAGAAGCCCTGCCGCGGGTCGTCGCCGTACACCAGGCCGTCGATGCGGGCCAGGTACGCGTCGCGCCCCAGCTCCAGCGGCGCGCGGGTCACCGTGTCGGCGCGCGCCTGCGCGGCGGCGATGCGCTCCGGCTCGGCGGGGTGCGACGCCATCCACGACGGCAGCGCGCTGCGCCCCGACGACTCGCCGATGCGCATAAGGGTGGCGAAGATGTCGTCCATCTCGCGCACCTCGTACCCCTCGCGCAGGGCGTAGCTGAACCCAAGCTCGTCCGCCTGCCGTTCGGCGTTGCGGCCGTAGCTGAGAAAGAGCAGCTGCATCCCCGTTTGCGCGAGCCCGCCGAAGCTCTGCGCCGCGCTGGGAAAGAGGATGCTCCCCACCCCCAGCCCCAGCTGCGCCAGCTGGCCGCGGCTGATCTGGCTCACCGAGTGGCGCGCGGTCACGTGACCGATCTCGTGCCCCAGGATGGCGGCCAACTCCGCCTCCGAGTCGATCAGGTTCATCATCCCCCGCGTCATGAAGATGAAGCCGCCGGGGAGCGCGAACGCGTTGGGGGTGGGATCGTCCACCACGCGAAACGTCCACGGCAGCTGGGGGCGCTCCGACTCGCGCGCCAGCTGCGCGCCCACGCGCTGCACGTACTGCTGCAGCGCCTCGTCTTCCACCAGCCCCAGCTGCTGCGCCACCTCCTGCGCGGCCTGCTGCCCGATCTGGATCTCCTGCGCCTCGGAGACCAGCGCCAGCTGCCGCCGCCCCGTCACCGGGTTGACGGCGCATCCCGCCGCCAGCACGCACGCCAGCGCGGCCGCCGCGCACCCGCGCGCCCGCCTCCGAAGCCTCACTCGCTCGGCCATCGTCCCCTCCTCCTCCATGCGCTCGTCATTCGGTCGTGCCGCGCGCGAGGGGCAAAAAGCACACCCGGCGCGCCGCCCGCGGGAGCAGGAGCCGCGCGTGCACGCATGAGCCACCGGACCTCGCCGCCTTCGTTCCCCCGCGAACGCCGTGGCCGCGTGTGGAATCGCGTTCGCGGACTCCAGCACCGCGTCCCCGCGGGTGACTTGCGCAGGCGGCCATTTCTGACGATTCTTCGCGACTGCTGCGCGGGGACGTAGCACCTTCCCCACCATCTCCCCTCGACTTTGCCGACGATGGACCTTCCGCGCATTCGGGTCACGCCGGGCAATTTCATCTCCGGTGCCTTCAAGCTGCTGATGCTGGGCGCGGTGCTGGTGGTGCTGGTGCCGGGGCTGCGGCAGCGGGCCGCGCCGTACCTGGGCGCGACGGTGAATCCGCTGCGCCAGATCGGCACGCAGGACCGGGTGAACACGATTGCGCGGTACGTGCAGCGGCAGGCGCGGAACACCGGCCTTTCTCCGCAGGACCGCGACCTGGCGCGGGTGATGAAGGAGATGTTCCCCAACCGCAGCGACGTGATGATGGATCCGTGGGGGCGGCGCTACTTCCTGCGCCGGCGCGGCGACGGATTTCAGGTGGGCTCCGCCGGCCCGGACGGGCGCCGCGGCACCTCCGACGACATTCTCTCATCCATGCAGTCGCTGCCGCTCCGCGCCCCCGGCAGGCGGGTGGAGGGCCGGCTGTTCGTCCCGCGGCAGGGCGGGGGACCCTTCGCGGGGGTGATCCTGGCGCACGGGCTGCCGGGAACGGCCGAGGCGTTCACCGGGCGCGCGCTCTACATCGCGCGGCACGGGGCCGTGGTGATCGCGATCGACGCGCCGTTCAACCGCCGCCCCGGCCCCGCGATGACGCTCACGCCGCGCGACAGCGCCGAGCAGGTGCAGCTGGTCGTGGACCTGCAGCGCGCCGTGGACGTGCTGCTGACGCGGCCGGACGTGGACCCGGCGCGGCTGGCGTACGTGGGGCGCAGCTACGGCGGCGCGACCGGCGCGCTGTTCGCGGGCGTGGAGCGGCGGCTGAAGACGTACATCCTGGCCGTGGCGGACGGGGGGATCACCACGCGCTTCACCGCGCCCGGCGCGCCGCCGCCGCCGCCGGAGCGCGAGGCGCAGGCGCGCGCCTGGCTGGCGGCCATGCAGCCCATCGAAGGGATCCGCTTCGTCGGCCGCGCCAACGGCAGCATCCTCTTTCAGAACGCGCGGCAGGACCAGTTCGTCTCCATCGAGCGGGCGGAGGCGCTGCACGCGGCGGCCACCGGGGAAAAGGAGGTGCGGTGGTACGATACGCCGCACGCCCTGGACGCCGCCGCGCACGCGGACCAGCTACGCTGGCTCAGCCAGACCGTCGGCACCACCCCGCCGGGCCCGGAAGACGAGGCCGGTCCGCAGATCCCGCCGCCGTCCGCGCCGCGCCCGTCGCCCCGCGAGCCGTAGGGAAGGAGCGGGATGCCGGGGGTCCGAGAGCGGGAGGGCCGCGATCCTGGACCAGAGGCCGGTCCATCCACCGTGGCGAGGTCTCAGCCGGAGCGAATGAATTCGCCGCTGGAAAATCGCGAAGTCCGCCCTGCGCGGACTGCTCCTGCCGCAC
>JAHWJJ010000309.1 GCA_019348475.1 Gemmatimonadota bacterium
GGGGCTTGGCGTTGCGATCTTCCGGCGCGCCGGGTCAGCGGTGCGCCACGCCCCAGCGGCGGTGGAAGTCTTCGTGGCGGGCGCGGCACTCCTGGCGCACCTGCACCTGCCAGCGAAGGTCCAGCGGACGCTGCGCCGCGCGCTCGCGGCACTGGCGGTCGTGCGAGTAGTGGAAGTCGCGGTGCGCCGCGTCGTACGAGCCGCGCTCGCCGGTGCGGTTGCGCGTGCCACGCTCGTACGTGGTGCGCGACTCCCAGCGCCCGTCGCGGTCGTCGTACCGCTCCCACTCGCCGCGGCGGGTGTTGTAGCGGCAGTTGGCCGGCGTGTTGTGCGGGTTGCCCCGGCCGCGGCACCACCCCGGCGGCACCCGGCGCTCGCCGCGGCGGTCGTCGCGACGCTCGAAGCGCGGCTCGCGCCGGTCATCATCCTCCCAGCGATCGTCGTCGCGGTCGCGGCGGTCGCGCTGCTCCACCCGGTCGCGGTCGCTGTTGCCCTTGCCCTTGCCGTTCCCCTGCGCCATGGCCGGCGAGGCGGAGAGCGCCGCGGCGAGCGCGATGGCGAGCGGAAGGTTGAACTTGGTGGTCCTCATCAGATCGGCTCCTGTTCGGTAAATCACGCTCCGAAACTCGGGCCAGAGGACGAGCAACAGTGGTGCCAAGTCACACAATGCCAATCACCTGGCGAATTCGCTGGATTTTTTGAACTCTGCTACTGTACCAGCGGTGAGCGCGTCCTCCCCGGGGGACGGGCCCATTCCCACGGGCGGGACAGGGGGATGGATCGAGGAGGGGCGGCAGGGGGGCGGCGCGGAAGGGCAGCGGCTACGGCGGGCCTGGCGTGCGCAGGTGGAGGGGCGGGCGGATGGGGCGCGCGGGGACCAGCCAGAGGAGCGCGCACGCCGCGTACACTTCGCGCGCCAGGCCCGCCAGCGGCGGAACGACGATCAGCAGCACGCAGGCGGCGGCGATGAAGACGGTGACGCGGCGGTCGCGGCGAAGGGCCTGCGCGGCGGTGCGCTTCTCCATCATCCCCGTGATGTCGCCGCGGCGCTCGCTGACCTCGGCCAGGCCGGTGGCGGCGGTGGCCTCGGCGGCGTTCAGCGCCAGGCGCACCATGGCGCGGCCCAGGCGTCCGGCGAGCGCCAGAAGGCCGAGCACGGCCAGCAGAAGCAGGACCAGGGAGAGAAGTTCGCCGCTCACATCGCGAAGTCTGTCCCTCCCGGGGACCCGCCGCAAGGCAGGGAGGGTGTCCGTCCCTCCGGGAGACGTTCGTCTCCCCCGGCGCCGCCGCTCAGGGACGTGCCGTGTCGCGGCCGCGGCGCCGCCGGCTCCACCCCTCGTACAGGGTCGCGCTCAGCACCAGGGCGACGATTCCCCAGACCACCGAGCGGAGGATCCACGGGTCCGCGCTCCCCCGTGCACCCATGGCGTGCCATCCCAGCAGCCCCAGCACCAGGTATCCGCGCACGTGAACGTCGTACAGGCTCCGCGCCCGGTGCCTGAGCCACGCTTCCACGAGCGTTCCGAGCCCCGCCATTACCCGCCCCGCGGGATCTCGCAGGCCCCGCCGCCGGCGCGCCTGTCCCGGTGAGCCGGCGTACCACGGCGTTCCCCAAAGGAGCGGCACCAGATCCGCGGAATTCTCGCCTTCCTCCCGGTCTCAGAAATCCAAACTGGACACGCTCCCACCACGGGCATCATCTGCCAAACCCCTTGATTTGGGGAGGCTTTACTGATACCGTAGACATGCCGAAGCGCACCTAAAGTGAACACGCCGTGCATTCTGGACTCTCCTGATTTCCGTCTGGTCCGGCAGTTCGGGACGGTCGGACGATCCCGATGGCAAATCGGGACAAAGTGGTCATCAATGCTAACGCGGTGTCGGGGAGGGGGCAAGTGTGATGGATCACAGGGCGGTGCCGCTCGAAGTGTTGCGGGACTTTGTCCGCAGCCAGACAGAGCTCAGCTCCATCCGCCAGGTGGCCGCCGAGGTGGGGCTGGGCCGCACCACGCTGCACAACTTCGTCACCGGCGAAACGCGGCCGCACCCTCGCGTGCGGCGGCTGCTCGCGCTCTGGTATCTGCAAAAGCTGGAACAGGCGCCCGACATGGACGTGGCGCGGCCGTACGCGGCGGCGCTGGAGATCCTGCTCTCCGACGTCCCCGAGGAGCGGCGGCGGGCGGCGCAGGAAACGGTGCTGGAGCTGCTGGCCGAGACGCATTCCGATGCCGGCGCCGGCGCGCCGCGCTGGCTGGAGCTGCTGCGCACGCACCCGCGGCTGCTGGCGCGCGTCTCCCCGGGCTGAGGCCGGGCTGGATCTCATCAACACAATGCGGAGGACGCGGGGATTCGCCCCCGCGTCCTCCGCATCTCTTTAACTGTGGAGCTGCCCCTCAGAGGGTTGTTGTCAAAGACCTCCACCTCGGCCCCCAGTCATCCTGAGGGAGCCGCCGCTCAGGTCCGTACCTCTGCACGATCCAGGGCGGCGACCGAAGGACCTTGCCGGCAGAACCCACGGGCCTGCGTTCCCGCGTGAAGCTTCCTTACGGGCTGGGCGCCAAGGTCCTTCGGTCGCGCGCAGACAATTGTGGCACTTCAAGTTGGGCGCACGCGCTCCCTCAGGATGACTGGGGGGATTCTCTGCACGCGGTGAACACCCCCTCAGCGCGGAAGGGGGGGCGGTGGGGCGGAGGGGTTGAAGAAACGGTACACCTCCGCGCCGATGCGGGCGATCAGCCGGTTGGCGGGGTTGTCGACGGCGTACGAGCTGTCGCGGTTCTCGCGCGTCATCACGCACACGGCGACCGGCGCGTCGGGGCCGTACAGGATGCCGCAGTCGGAGCGCGACTGGTCCACCTCGCCGCTCTTGTGCGCGGCCGTGGCGCCTTCCGGAAGCCAGCGGGTGAGCTTGGTCCAGTCCTCGTTGCGGCGGAGAATCGCCAGCGCCAGCGAGTCCATCGCCGGCGAGACGGCGCGTCCCTGGTGCAGCAGCGCGAACAGCCGAACCGTCTCGTCCGGGGTGGTGACGCCGAGGCCGTACCGGACGGAGCTGTCCATCGCCACGGAGGTGGAGCGCAGGAACGTCTTGCTGTGGATCTTGGTGTGCGGCAGCCCCAGCGCCTCCATCTTCGCCCACACGGTGCGCACGTTCAGCTTGTCCAGCAGCAGGTTGGTCGCGGTGTTGTCGCTGATGACGATCATCAGCCGCGCCGCATCCTCCACCGTGAGCTGCAGCCCCGGGTGCAGGTGCTGCAGCACTCCGCTGCCGCCCACCCGGTCCCGCGCGATCATCGTCAGCGGCTCGTTGAGCGCGATGCTCCCCTTCTGCACCTCGTCCAGCAGCGCCACCAGCACCGCCACCTTGATCAGCGACGCCGTGGGAAACGTCTCGCCGCCGCGGATGGACAGCGATTCGCCGGTCGCCAGGTTGCGCACGCTCACGCCCACGACGCCCGCGTAGCCATTGGTGATCTGCTCGATCGAGCGCCGCAGCCCGGCCGTGTCGGCGGCGGGGCGCGCCTGCGCGGACGCGCGCGGGGAGGAGAGGGAGAGCGCGATCAGCAGGACCAGGAGGGGGAGTGGGCGGATCATCGGGGCATTCGTTCGGGCGCGGGTGCGGTGGATGGACGGAGCAAGATGCATCGGGGTGCCGGCGCTGTCCAACCCGCCGCGCGCCGTCTCCCGAACGCTCAATCGCAAGCCGATGGGGCGCAACGGGATGCGGATCCGCCCGCCCCGAAGGTGTTGACGGGCCCCACGACCCGGCGTAGGTTGCCGCCCCATCTCAACCAGCAGTACTGCCGTAGCCGTCCGGCGCCGCCGCGGACGTCGTGTTTCCTCGCGAGGGACCGGCGCCACCCGGCCAGCTGTTTCCCGGCGCCGGGAACGCGGACCCGAACCCCGAGAACGAATGTCCCGGACCCACGGAACCGCGCTGCGTGCGCTGTTGTTTTCCATTCTGCTGATCCCGGCCTTTGCCGCCGCCCAGGAGGGCGCGCCCGTACGCGGCAACGACGCGCCGCGCTTCGGGATGGAGGCTCGCCGCGACTCCGTCGTCGCGTTCGCCCGCCAGCAGCTGGGCCGCCGCTACGTGTTCGGCGGAACCAGCCCCACCCGCGGCTTCGACTGCAGCGGGTTTACGCAATACCTGGCCCGCGCCTTCGGCGTGAACCTGCCGCGCACGGCGGCCCAGCAGGCGCGCGTGGGGACGGAGATTCCCCGCGACCGGTCCCTGCTGCGCCCGGGCGACCTGCTTACCTTTGGCCGCGGCGGCCGGGTGACGCACGTGGGGGTGTACGTGGGCGACGGGCGGTACGTGCACGCCAGCAGCGGGCGCGGCCAGATCACCGAGAGCAACCTGGACCGTTCGCAGAGCAACCTGGTGCGCGCGTGGATGGGCGTGCGGCGCGTGTTCGGCGCGGAGATCGACAGCACGGCGGCCACGGTGGCCCAGCGCGCCCCCGCGCCGCGGGAGGGCACGCCCGCGCCGCCGCGCCTGAACCGTCCGCGAAGCTGATCCGCATCCGCCGTCATCGGCACACGAGAAAGCCGGCTTCCCGCGGGGAGCCGGCTTTTCGCTTCATGATCCATCCACGGAAGTTTGCGTACAGGGCCGGCGGCGGCGGGGGCAGGGCCTCACGCGAGCTGCCGGCCGCAGTACGCGCAGCGGCCCAGCGCCCGCTCCGCCGCCCCGCAGCCGGGACACGCCATCACGCCCGCGTGATCTCGCGCGGCCGATCGGGCCGGCGGCTCAGCCGGCCGCACGGCGCGCGGCGGTGGAGAGCGGTGAGGGTCGGTGGGCTTCGCGGCCCGCGCATCCGCCACCGCGCCGTGGACCCCGACGTAGATCAGGATGGTGAGCAGAGAGCCCAGCATGGAATAGCCGGGCGTGAAGCCTCCCACCAGCATGAAAAAGCACGCGAACACCAGCACCACGCGGCCGACCACGGGGTGGATCAGCGTCGCCGGAACGATGAGCAGCGAGCCGGCGATGGCAAAGAACAGCGTCACCGCGGCCTGCGCGACCGGGTCCATCAGCTACCCGGCCCGGCCTGCCGGCGGGGCGCTTGCGGGCGGCGGCGCGGGGGCACGGAGCCGGGCGTGACGACATCCCCCGCGGGTGCCGGAACCGCGCCCGGCAGCGGCGTGCCGTCCGCACGCAGCACCTGGCCTGTGTAGCGGTCCAGGCGCGCGCCGGTGCGCGGGAAGTCCAGGCGGCCCAGCGAGTCGGTCAGCACGGCGGCGCGGTGCGCGGCATCCACCGAGACCAGCCCGGGCGGCCGCTGCACGGTGGAACGCAGCTGCGCGGAAAGGATGGCGCCGTCGCCGTCCAGCACGGCGCAGGCAATGCCGCCCCGGTTCAGCGGCTCGCCCATGCTGAAGGGGCCGTAGGTCACCAGGTTGCCCAGCGAATAGAAG
This sequence comes from Gemmatimonadota bacterium, assembly GCA_019348475.1. Classification (GTDB taxonomy): domain Bacteria; phylum Gemmatimonadota; class Gemmatimonadetes; order Longimicrobiales; family Longimicrobiaceae; genus Longimicrobium. The sequence goes on from JAHWJJ010000309.1 coordinate 5,419, forward strand.
ACCAGCTTCCCCTGGTACCACTCCGCGGCGCGCATGACGTGCGGGCCGTGGCCGATGACCAGGTCCGCCCCCGATTCCACCGCCGCCCGCGCGAACGCCACCACGTTGCCGCGGTCCTCGTCGTAGAAGGTTTCGCGCGCGTTGGGGGTCCTCTGCCGGCCGCGGCCTTCGGCGCCCATGTGCATGGTCACCACCACGCGCGGATACTCGCTCGCGGCCCGCCGCACGTGGCGGCGTACGGCGGCGAGGTCGCGCGGGTCAGGCCCCGTCCACTGCGCGAACCCCAGGAACGCCACCGTGTCGCCCTGCGCGCTGACGACGGGGGTGGCGATGGTG
>JAHWJJ010000310.1 GCA_019348475.1 Gemmatimonadota bacterium
GTCGGGCTACGAGAATTCCCAAGGTGGGTTCCTCGGAACGACAGCGCCGCGCGCGGATGGCCGGGCACGCGTCCACCCCTCTCCCGCGCAGTTTGCGGGAGAGGGGCCGGGGGTGAGGGGTCCGCGCGAAGCGCGACGCCGTTGCCGTTCGCGGTTCCTCTCCAGCAACCGACCATCCCGTTTTTGCCATCGCCGGGCACGGACGCTAAGTTGCGCGCCCTTCACGACCCCCGCGCCCGGTGCGGGGTTCGCTTTCCGTCCACCGCGTAACGAGCCTTTCTGCCATGCGGATGCTGGTGCTGGGGGCGGGGCTGCAGGGCTCTGCCTGCGCCTACGACCTGCTTGCCCATACAGACCACGACGTGGTCCTGGCCGACCTGAACGTCGACTCCCTTCCGGCCTTCCTGCAGCCGTACCTGGGGGGCAGGCTCACGGCGGTGCAGGTGGATGCCAACGACCGCGCCGGGATTCGGCAGATCATGCAGGGCGTAATCGCCACCATGAGCGCGTTTCCGTACTACTTAAACCACGGGATGACGGTGGCCGCGGTGGATGCGGGGTCGCACTTCTGCGACCTGGGCGGCAACACGCAGATCGTGCAGGACCAAAAGGCGCTGCACCCGCGCGCCGTGGAGCGGGGGGTGAGCGTGGTCCCCGACTGCGGGCTGGCGCCGGGGATGGTGAACATCCTGGCCGAGCACGGAATCGCGCAGCTGGACCAGGTGAAGTCGGTGCGCATCAAGGTGGGCGGGCTGCCGCAGAAACCGGAGCCGCCGCTGAACTATCAGGTGGTGTACAGCCTGGAGGGCGCGCTGGACTACTACACCACCCTTTCCTGGGTGCTGCGCGACGGCAGACAGACGCAGGTGAAGGCCCTCTCCGAGATCGAGCACCTGGACTTTCCCGGCATCGGCACGCTGGAGGCGTTCCACACCGCCGGCGGCCTGTCCACCATGGCGCAGCGGTACGAGGGAAAGATCCCCACGATGGAGTACAAGACGCTGCGCTTTCCCGGCCACGCCGAGGTCATGGCCGTGATGCGCGACATCGGGCTGATGGGGGTGGAGCCGATCGAGGTGAAGGGGACGAAGGTGGTGCCGCGCGACGTGTTCATCTCCATCGTCGGCCCCAGGCTCCAGAAGGACTACCGCGAGAGCCCGGACCAGGTGGCGCTGCGGGTGGAGGTCGAGGGGATGAACAGGGCCGAGCACGTGCGGTACCGCTACGACCTGCTGGACCGCTACGATCCCAACACGGGGATCACGGCCATGATGCGCACCACGGGCTTTTCGCTGGCCATCACCGGCGCCATGCAGGCCGCGGGCAAGGTCAAGCCCGGCGTGTGGACCCCCGACGAGGCCATCTCCGGCCGCGAGTACATCGCCGCCCTCGCCGAGCGCGGCGTGGTAATCCAGGAAAGCCGCGTCGTCGTGCGCTAGAGGGCAGACGGAACCAGGCCCGGGGGAGGTGCGGAACACATGAGTCATCCCGAACTTTGCCTGAGGGCGAAGAAAGATGACGCTGTCGAGAGCAAAAGATCGGTCAGGACCGTACGGATACGATAAAGCGGAGTCGGGGATTCCCGGCTCCGCTTTCCTGTTCTGGGGCAGAAGCGCTGGAGGAGGACGTCTCGGGGGCGGCTACTCAGCCTCGGATCCCGCAGGCGTCGTAGTCGTTCTCGGTGTAGCTGGCCTACTGGCGTCGACGTACCCCCAACTGCTGCAAACGTCGCCCTTGCGGCCGGCGACCCGGACGGTGCAACTTTTTCAACACATACAGACGGCGCCGTTCGGATTTCGGCGCACCGCATCCCGAACCCGGCCGCACGCATGCGCATCCGCCTTACGCACGTGACCGTCCTGGCCCTGCTGGCGCTGGCCGCCGCGCCGGGGCACGCGCAGGACCGGCGCCCGCTCACCGCGCTGGACCTGTACCACCTGAAGACCGCGGGCGCGGTAGACCTGTCGCCCGACGGGCGGCGGGTGGTGTACGTGGTCACCGAGGTGGACAGCGCCGGGAACCGCTACCGGCGCGACCTGTGGATCGCCAGCACCGACGGCGGCGGCGTGCGGCGGCTGACCTGGAGCAACGCGGAGGCGATCGGGGCGCCCGCCTTTTCGCCGGACGGGCGGATGATCGCCTTTACGCAGGCGCGGCAGGGCGGGCGGGGGCAGGTGTGGATCCTTCCCCTGACCGAAGGTGGCGAGGCGTGGCCGCTCACCGACCTTGAGACGGGGGCGGGGGCCCCGGTGTGGTCGCCGGACTCGCGCCGCGTCGCCTTCATGTCGTCGCTCACGCCGGAGCAGCTGGCCAAGGCCGACTCCGCCGCCGCCGACAGCGCGAAGAAGGTAGACGAGAAGATCGACGCGGCCGCCATCCGCAACATCGACGACGACCGGCCCGCCGCGCTGGCCGCCATCCGCGCCAAGCTGGCCGCCAACGCCCGCGAGAACGACCCGCGGGTGATCACCCGGCTGGGGTACCTGGGCGAGACCAGCATCCAGGAAGAGCGGTACGGCCAGATCTACGTGGTGGACGTGCGGCCGGGCGCCACGCCGGTGCAGCTGACGCGGGCCGCCTACGGCATCGGCGCGCCGGAGTGGACGCCCGCGGGCGACTCGCTCATCTACAGCGCCGGCCCGCCGCGGCAGCCGGGGCTGCACCCCGACTACGAGCTGGAGAGCGACCTGGTGGTCGCCCCCGCGGACGGAAGGGGCGCCGGGCGCACCATCGCCGAGCCGGGCTCCGGCGAGAACGGGGCCGCGTTCTCGCCGGACGGCCGCTACATCAGCTACGTCCGCTTCGCCACGGACCCGTTCTCCTTCACCGCCACCAATCCGGAGCTGGTGGTGATGCGGCGCGACGGCTCGGAGCGCCGCAGCGTGACCGGGCCCATGGACCGCGCCCCGCAGAACTACACTCTCACCCGGGACGGCTGGCTGTACTTTACCGTGCAGTCCGAGGGCGCCACGCCCCTGTACCGCACGCGGCTGGACCGCATCGACCCGCGACCGGTGGTGCAGGGGCCGCGCGGCGTGCTTTCCTTCGACGCCGTGAACGGCCGCGTCGCCTGGGCGGAGATGAACCCGCGGCGCCCCAGCGACCTGTACACGGCGGACGCGGCCGGCGGCGGCGAGCGGCGGCTGACCACCCTGAACGATTCGCTGCTGGCGCGGGTGTACGTGAGCGACTACCACGAGATGTGGTATCCGTCGTTCGACGGCCGCCGCGTGCAGGGGTGGTACCTGCTCCCCATCGGCCACCGGCCGGGGGCGCGCCCGCCGCTGGCCGTGCAGATCCACGGGGGGCCGCACGCCATGTGGGGCCCCGGCGAGGCCAGCATGTGGCTGGAGTACCAGATGCTGGCGGGCGCGGGGTACACCGTCTTCTTCTCCAACCCGCGCGGCTCCGGCGGCTACGGAAACGAGGCGCTGCGCAGCATCCGCCGCAACTGGGGCACGCCGCCCGCGCGCGACATCCTGGCGGGCGCCGACAGCGTGATCGCGCGCGGGCTGGCGGACCCGGCGCGGCAGGTGGTCACCGGCGGAAGCTACGCCGGCTACATGACCGCCTGGCTGATCGCGCACGAGGCGCCGGAGCGGTTCCGGGCCGCGGTGGCCGCGCGCGGGGTGTACGACCTGGCCACGTGGTACGGCGGCTCCAACACCTGGCGGCTGTTCGAGGGCGAGTTCGGCACGCGCCCGTGGGAAGACCCGCAGATCGCGCGGGAGCAGTCGCCGCTGACGTACGTGGCCAACATCCGCACGCCGCTGCTGCTGCTGCACGCCGACACCGACTTCCGCACGACGATCGCGGGTGCGGAGGCCATGTACCGGGCGCTCAAGGTGCTGGGGCGCGAGGTGGAATTCGTGCGCTATCCGCGCGAGGGGCACGAGCTCACGCGCAGCGGCGAGCCCCGGCACCGCGTCGACCACATGCTGCGCACGCTGGAGTTCTTCGAGCGCTACATTACGCACTGATGGCGCTGGTGGGACTGGCTGGGTGGTGGTGCTGCATGGATGAAGTCGAAAGGCCCCGCGGACGTGCGATCCGCGGGGCCTTTCTTGTGTGGGTGAGCGGCGAACTGCGTTCTTGGGCGTGCCCGCGTCCTTGGGCGTGCCCCTCCGCTGCGCTGCGGGTCGGGCTGCGCGCGCCGTAGGCAACGATACGACCGTTGCCAACGGCGCCGAGCCCCCTGCGCAAAGGGGCACGGTACTGCTGTGCCCCTTTGCTCCGGGTTCTCGGCCCTGCGGGCGCGCATCCCTCACGCAACCCCCCGCCGCGGCCCGATTCCCTGCCCGCTATTCCCTATCCCTATTCCCTATTCCCTATTCCCTATTCCCTATTCCCTATTCCCTGCCGTTCCGCTGTCCGGCTCGATCGACACCCCCGGCCCCGCCGCGCGGGCCGTGTCCTGCCACCATCCGCCTTCGCCCTGCAGGCGCACGGTGTCCGCGGCGGGGCGCTTGACGCGGCCGCCGGTGCAGTACTGCTGCACCACCTGGCCCACGCTGCGGCAGTTCACGTCGTCGCCGCAGCGGGCGGACTGCCATTCCAGCGTCCGGCGCAGCGCCGACTGCGGGGGTACCCCGTCGCAGAAGCCCGGCGTCTGCCGGCTGAACTCCAGGCAGCTTCGCGTGTAGGCGCCCACGGAAAAGCTCCCCGCCATCGACACACTGCCGCCGGCACGCTGCTTCGCCTGCTCGAAGCACGCGGCTTCGTCGCTGGCCAGGCCAATGCGGGCGCCCTCGCGCGCCGCGGCGGCCGCCTCCACCTCGATGTCGCCGCGGTTGCGCTTCCACCAGACGCCGATGGCCACCACGGCCGCAATCCCCAGCACCAGCAGCACGCCGCATCCGATCAGCCCCACGCGCAGGCACCCGCGGCGCGCGCCCGCCGGGCGCCCGGGGGGCGGCGGAATTGGGGGCGGCGTGGACGGCGGCGGCGTCTGGGGCTGGCTCATCGGGATTCGCGGCGTGTGTCGGGTGGATCGGTGTCGCGAGGAAGAATGGGGAGGCGCCGGGCAGGTTGTAAAGCGGGGAGGAGTCAGTCCTCCTCCAGCGACTCCAGCATCCGCGCCTCCTCGCGCCGCGCGATGGCCAGGAGCGCCGTCTGCCAGTCGGTGCGGTCGGTCATGGCGGCGGCCTGCGCTTCGATCCAGACCTCGCGCAGCACCACGTCCATCAGCCCCACGGCCTGCCGCTCGCGCGTGCGCCGCAGCTCGGCGGTGCGCCGGGCCAGGGGGATCAGCTCCTGGGGGATGTCGGCCTCGGGGTTCAGCCAGGCGCGGCCTGCGGTCTCGTCGGTGCGCCCCTCGCCGGGATCCTCCGGTCTGGGGCCGGCCGGCCGGTAGCGGTGCGGGTCCGCGGAGATGCGGACGGCGATGCTCCCCTCCGCGAACGGCTGCCACCAGTCGATCAGCCCCCCGTTCAGCTCGTCCAGCAGTGCTTCCACCGACACGCGGATCGGTCCCTTGCGCCCCCCCGCCCGCCGGGCGCGCTCCACGATCAGCAGCAGGTCGGCGCCCGGCTGCTCGTGCGCGAACGACTGGATCCAGCGCAGCGCCCGCTGCCGCGCCGTCTCCGGCCCCTCGCCCTGCAGGTCCAGCCGGCGGGTGGGCGGGTAGTGGCGCGCTTCGAATTCGCGCGAAAGCTCGTTCAGCCGCATGGGGGAGTGCGGGAAGTGCGTGAGTGCGAAAGTGCGAAAGTGCGAAAGTGCGAAAGTGCGAAAGTGCGA
>JAHWJJ010000311.1 GCA_019348475.1 Gemmatimonadota bacterium
CGGGCGGGGTAGCCCTCGGCCTCCACGGCCTGCGCGATCCGCTGCGGAGTGACCCTGCCCGGATCGTAGGCGACCGTCGCGGCGCCCACCTTTACGTCCCGCACCTGCACCCCGTCAAGGCGCCCCAGCGCATCCTTCACGCTCGCGACGCAGTGCTCACAGCTCATCCCCTCGATGGCGATCGTCGTCTGTTCCATGGTGTCCCGTCCTCGTCCGGAGTCTCTTATACCCTCTGCCCCTATTGCGGTCGCAGGTGGAATATGGATACCCCCATACCCTATGTCAAGGGCTCGCTCGGCGGGCCTCCTGCGGGTGCGGGGCACGGCTGGTCGCGGCGGATGGCGGGGTCACGCGCAAGGGTTGGACCCTCGCGCGCGGCAGAGGGGGGACGAGGGGACGAGGAGGGGACAAGGGGACAAGGGGAAAAGGGGACAAGGGGACAAGGGGACAAGGGGACACCTGCCGGGGACCTGGACCGGGTGCGGCAGTACGCGTGCGAGCGGTGCGGCTTCAATCGGCACACGCCGGTTCGCCGCAATACGAGCCCCGGCTGCCCCGCGGCGCCGGGAGTCGCTGCTTGCCACGAGCGGGCCGGGGCGAGATCATCAACACGAACGGGCTGCCGCTGAAACGGCAGCCTTCGCACAGCAGAAAAGGAAGAATGCAGCCCGGGTACCCGGCGGCGCGGATCGTCGCCCCCACGGTCGCGGAGCACCTGGCGGCCCACCTGCACGCGGCGCGGCAGCGCGGCAGCAGCGACTTTGCCCCGGAGCCGGACGCGGAGCGCATCGAGCGGCTGATCGACGCCGCGTTCTGGGCCAGCCTGCAGCGCGAAGAGGGGCACGCGCCAATGATCTCGCTCGCGTTCGTGCCGCCGGAAGCGACATCGCAGACGATGGTGTTCGCGCGCTCGCTGCCGCTGGGGCCGCGCACGCTGTCCAAACTGGCGCCGGCGGTGGAGCGCCCGGGAATTCACCTGGGCGTGTGGCCGGACGCCGGCGCGCTGCGCGTGTGGGGCACGGCTCGCTCCGTCCCCGGGCTGACGTTCGTCATCGAGGTGGTGGAGCCGGGGCTGGTGGTGCTCAAGTACCGGCGCGGCGACGAGCTGGACAAGTACGGCACCATCGCCGTGCTGCAGGGCGACCAGGTGCAGGTGGTGGATGAGAACGCGGCAAGCCTCCCCGACTGCCCCGACCTGCTCTCGTCGCTGCTGGGCTTCGACGCGCCCGTCCCCGCGGCGGGGCCTACGGGCGTGCTGATCCAGCTGGCGGTGTCCATGCGCGCGCACGGGCGCGGCGGATCGCTGCTGCTGGTGCCGGCGGGGTCGGATGCCTGGCAGGCGTCGGCGTCGCAGCCCATCCCCTACCGCGTGGCGCCCTTCGCCGGCCTGGCCGACCTGCTGCGCGCGGAAGAGGAAGAGCAGTCGCGCCCCGCGTGGCGCGAGGCGCTGCGCCGTGCCGTGGACGCCGTCGCGGGGCTGACGGCGGTGGACGGCGCCACCGTGCTCGACGACCGCCACGAACTGCTCGCCTTCGGCGTAAAGCTGGTGGTCAAGCACGGGGGCGAGCGGGTGGAGCAGATCGCGCTTACGGCGCCGGTGGTGGGGAACGTGGCCGAGGTGGTGGACCCGTCGCGGCTGGGCGGCACGCGCCACCTGTCCGCCGCGCAGTTCGTGCACGACCAGCGCGACGCCCTGGCCCTGGTCGCCTCGCAGGACGGCCGCTTTACCGTCTTCGCCTGGTCGCCCTGCGAGAACCTGGTCCACGCCCACCGCGTCGAAACGCTGCTGATGTGAGCCAACGGCAGCCTCTCCCGTGCACCCGAGACAGCGGGTTCATCCATCAGACCGTCGCCGAGGAGAAAAGGGAAGGACGCAGAGGATCTCTTCCTCCGCGTCCCATGCCCGTTCGTCAGCGCCGGCAGCGAACACCAGGTGCGCTACGGGAGCCTCTGCGCGTAGGTCCCGCTCTCATCGATCAGCACCACGCCTCCCCCGAGCGCGGCAAGATGGCCGGTGAAGACGACCAGGTTCTGCACTCCCTCGTGGCGATACGACGGATACCGAAGCGCCAGGACCGTCCCCGTTCCGCACGCTGCCTCTCCCAGCGCCTGCGTCGCCGGCAGGTCTTCGCGCCCCAGCCTGTGGCGCTCCTGGGCGCGCAGCCACGGCGCCTTTAGCTCCGAGTCCGACGTGCCGAGCGCGCGCTGTACCTCCCCGTCGCACAGGTCCAGCACGGCCGGAAGGCTGACGTCGGCCGCGAAAACCAGAAGCGGGTCGCGGGCAGTTCCCGGCTGCACGCTCCGGTCGGCGCCGAAAACGACCGCCTCCACTTCCGCCAGCGCGTCGCCCCGTCGGGAGCCAGGTACAGCGCGCTGCCACCGCCGATCCGGGTGTAGCGGGCCCCGCTGATGGGCGGCCCGCCCGGCCAGAGCGGCTGAGGCGGGCTTCCCGTGGGGGAGCCCGGCGGCGCGCTGCGCAGGTACCGGATGGGAACCGTGCGCCAGAACGTTCCGGTGATCGTGATCCGGGGCAGCAGGGCGAGCGCGCCGGGTAGCTCCGACGCCTGGATCACGGCATCCCGGGCACGCGGCCGTCAGCCGGGGATGCCGGCCCGCGCGTTTTCGAGGAGCGTCTCGACGGCGCCTGCTTCCCCGGCGAGCATGACGGAGAGCGGGCTGTCGTTCTCGAGTTCATGAAGCGGGCGGTTCAGCCACATGAGGACTGCTTCCCGGGTCCCGAACGCCGCGTCGGCCAGTTCCAGAATGCGGGCGATGGGCGCGATCGCGTCCTGCAGGCGCGCCGCATCCGGCGTCTTGTGCACCCGGCCGTAGGGAAGCTGCATTGCGTCGGCGAGCTGCCGAAGAGAAACGCCAAGGTAGTCGGCCACCAGGCGCGCATCAATCCGCCCCGACCTGCCATTGCGCAGCTCGGGCAGCGGCACGTTCAACACGCCGGGCCCGGAGCGCCGGGCGTACGTTCCCTTTCGCAGCGCGGCCGGGGATCCGGCGGATGGCGTGCGCGGCGAGGACGCGTTTGCGTATGCCTCCAGCATCTGGATGCGCCGCCGAAAGATCTTGGGGGTGACGGTGCTGTCGATCACGTCCGTGGCGCCGGAATCCAGGGCCTTGTCGGCCTCGTCGCCCCCGGCCGGTACGGCCACCAGGATGGGGGTTTCGGGGGCGCGCTCCGAAAGCTGGTGGACCGCGTCCAGCCAGTACCGGGGCGCACCGGCGACCGCGCTTGACTGCGGGCGCGCCCGGCTCCGGCGCTCCGCCCTGGCGGCGTCGGGCGAAACGTGGTACACGATGATGTCCACCCCCAGGAGCACGGTGGGCCCGACCTGTCGCCGCACCTGGACGTCGTAGTCCAGATCCTCCAGGTACTCACGGAACTGTTCGCCGAATCGTTCGTCGGCCGTCACGACTTCGGCGCGCCTGGTTGCCGTCGTCACGCTCACCTCCCCGGCGTAATCAACTCAGAATCGACGTATAATCTACCCGTTCTCGAATGCTATGCAAGCCACATGCTCGCGACCTCGCTCAGGATCCCGCGCCGCTATCAGCCCGAAGCGCGGCAGACCTCTTCCACCCACTCGACCGTAGCGTCGCCGGCTTCGTCCAGCACCTGCGCGTCGGTGCGGCCGGAGGACTTGAGGACGTGAAAGCTGTGGTCGGCGCCCTCCAGCCAGTGCATCCGCCAGTGCGTGTTCACCGTCTGCAGCGCGCGCTCCATCAGGTCGCGCCGGCACAGCTCGTCGCGCGTGCCGTTGAAGCAGAGGACGGGGACGGTGATCCGGGGCAGGTGCGCGTCCCGCAGCTTATCCGGCTGCCCCGCCGCGTGGAGCGGGTACGCCAGCAGAAGCAGCCCGTCGCACGCAAACCCCTCGGCGGCGAGCATGGATGCCGCCCGGCCGCCCATCGACCGGCCGCCGATGATCAGCAGGTCCGGCCGCAGCTCCTCGCGGATGCGCGCGGCAACGGCGGAGATCGTCTCCATCAGCCGCGGCATGGGATCGGGGCGGCCGGAGCCCTTCTCCCGGTACGGGAAGTTGAAGCGCACCACGTCGATCCCCCGCGCGCGGATCGCCTCCGCCACGGCCAGCATCCCCCTGTCGCCCATGTGCCCGCCCGCCCCGTGCGCGCAGGCGAAGACGATGCGCCGATCCGCCGCCCGGGCGGCGTCGTGTACGGCGCTCGTCTCCTGGTCCCCCACCCGCACGCGCCACGTAGCGCCTGCCGACTCCGCCACGGTCCGCCTCCGTCCCGGTTGATGCCGCGCCTTCGCCTCTCCCCAAGTGATAACCCGCCCGCGGGCGCCGTGCAACGCGCTGGCCGAATCCATGCACGGCGGAGGGCGGCGCGGCGGGCGTGTCGCCGCGCATCGACGACGACGGATCCCTGCGGAGGAGACGATGGCGGACGCGCGGCGTGAAGTGCGCTTCCTGGTGCTGGGGGCGTCGCTGGGGAGCAAATCGCTGAACAACCGGCTGGCGGAGCTGGCGGCGCGGGTGGTGGAGCAGAAGGGCGGCACCGCGGAGCGCGCGCGGATCGCGGACTTCGACTGCCCGTTCTACGACAGCGACCTGGACGCGGAAACCGGGCCGCCGGTGGGGGCGCGCGCGTTCTGCGACCGGCTGAAGTCCGCGGACGCGCTGATCGTCGCCTCGCCCGAGTACAACGCGTCCATGCCGGGCGCCATCAAAAACCTGATCGACTGGGTGTCGCGCTTTCGCCCGCAGCCCTTCAACGGAAAGCAGGCGCTGCTGCTCTCCGCGTCGCCGTCCATGGTGGGCGCCAACCGCGGGCTGTGGGCGCTGCGGGTGCCGCTGGAGCACCTGGGGATGCGCGTGTACCCCGACATGTTCTCGCTGGCGCAGGCGCACCAGGCGTTCGACGACGGCGGCGGCCTGGCGAACGAAACGCTGCGGCAGCGCTTCGAAAGCACCATCGACTGCTTCATGGACCTGGTGGAGGCCGCCACGCACTACCCCAGGCTTCAGAAGCAGTGGGTGGAGTTCCTGGGCGAGCACCCCGACGCCGCCACCGACCGCGTGGAGACGGCGGACGCCGAGGCGGCCTGAGGTCATGAGGATCAGCAACCGGTAAATCCACCACCATACAAAAGAATCGTGTGGACGACGGAGGGAGAAAAAAGAGGACGCGGATGCAAGCTGCATCCGCGTCCTCTTCTTTCTCCCTCCCGCGTCTACGCGTGAACCGTCACCGGGACGGAGGCCACACGCGCACGGGCTTCGTCTCTCCGCCGACGATGGGAAGGTTCTGGAGCGTCTCCTCCACGCGCGGCTCCTCTTCGGGCGGCGCGGGAGGGAGCGACACCCGGGTTGCGGCGGCCGCTTTCTCCGTCGCGGCGGCGGCCGGTTCCGCGGTGGCGGCGTCCGCCTCGCCGGCCGCGGTGGTGGCGGCCGATTCCCCCGCGACCCGCTCCGCCGCTACCGCGGCGCGAGCCGGCTCCGCAGCCGGACCGGCGGGCGCGGGCTCCACGCGCACGGCCGAGATCACGCGCAGCATGGCGTCGGCGGCCTGGCTCTGCTGCGCGTGGCTGGCGCGGATCGCCTCGATCAGCGGAGCGACGGCGGCGCGGATCGCCTGCGGCAGGTCGTCCGCCGGCCGGACCGGCTCCGGCGCCGGCGGGGGCCCGGGGGCGGGGGCCGACGCCGCGGCGCCGAGCGCCTGCAGCCCGCCCGCGATGTCCGCCAGCTGGGCGACC
>JAHWJJ010000312.1 GCA_019348475.1 Gemmatimonadota bacterium
GGTCCGATCGGGGATGTAGGTGATCTGGGCGCCGCGCGCCAGCGGCATCAGCAGCACGAATCCCAGGTTCACCAGGTACAGCGTAAAGTCCTGGATGACCACGGAAACAAAGCCGAGCGGCGCGAACGCCAGCGTGAGCGTGACCGCGTTGTCGGCGATCATCTCCGTCCCCGCCGTGGTCTGCTGCCCCTGGCGCACCACCATCCAGGTGGCGAATGCCTCGGGGATCACGCTCATGGGCGCGGTGATGAACATCCCGCCCACCACCGCCGGAATGCCCCACGCGCGGATCAGGTGCTCGGTCGCGATCACGATGGTGTACGCCGCCCCCGCCAGCACCACCGCGCCGCCCGCGGCCAGTGCGATCTTTCCCGCGGACCAGTCGACTTCCTCACCGTGCGTCCGCCCGCGCAGCGCCGCCTGTCCCGCGTAGGCAAGGTACGCCGCGATCATGATCCACGCGTCCACCGGCTGAAGGCCGCGCCAGGGCGCCGGGAGCGTGAGCACCGCCACCAGCAGCACGATGCCCACGTACGGCCACGCGTGCACCCGCACCGCTGCAGGCTGCAGCACCAGCAGTTCCTTGCCTCCCTCGTTGTCCGGGCGGTCCCCCCGCCGCCACGAGGCAAGGAACGCGACCGCCAGCACCATGGGAATGGGGACGATGTTCGCCCCCAGCATGTTCCCCAGCCCGATGTCGCCCTCGCCGCGCAGCGCCGCCGCCAGGTTCACGCCGATCTCCGGGCTGGCCGTGGCGATGGCGATCACGCTGGCGCCGGCCGCCTCGCTCAACCCCCACCTGCGCCGCAGCATCCGCAGCAGCACGGCCATCCGCCCGGCCCCCCACCAGGTGGCGAACACCGATGCCACCAGAACGCCCATCCACAGCCACGCCCCCATCGATCCGCCTCCGTCGGTGCCCCCACCGGTCCGCCGCGCCGGTTTCGAGCGCGGCTTCCCGGCGCCCGTGCTCTGCCGCAGGGCAAGGCACCTGCCACCCCGGCCGCGCACCCCGCATCCCTCCCCCGGGTGCGCACGCCGTACTTCTTGCGTTTACTCCGTAAACCAAAGAAACACCGAAACATGCTCGGGCGTACAAGCGCCCATGTGCCCCGCCCGCATCGCCCCTCAGCTGCTCACGAGCGCGAAAGCCGCCCCGGGCGGGGACGGCTGGCTGCACGAGATCAAGTACGATGGATACCGGCTGCTCTGCAGGCTGGAGCACGGGCGCGCCCGGCTCTTCTCGCGGCCGGGACGCGAGTGGACGGCGGAGCTTCCCGGCCTTGCGGCGGCGGTGGAGGGGCTGGCGATGGGGTCCGCGTGGCTGGATGGGGAGATGGTGGCGCTGCGGGCGGACGGCACGCCGGACTTTCACGCCCTGCGCCGCGCCATCCGCGGCGGGCGCGGCGCCCCGCGGCTGGCGTACCAGGTGTTCGACCTGCTCTACGTCGATGGGCGCGGCCTGCTGGGGACGGACCTGCTCGCCCGCAAGCGCATGCTGGAGGAGCGGGTGCGCGGGCGGTGCGGGTGCGTGCGCTACACCGACCACCTGGTGGGGAGCGGCCCCGCGTTGCACCGGGCCGCGCATGACGCGGGGCTGGAGGGGATCGTGTCCAAGCGAATCAGCAGCCGCTACCGCCCCGGCGCCCGCTCGCGCGACTGGCTGAAGGTAAAGTGCATGCACCGCTACGTCTTTACCGTCGCCGGGATCGGCAAGGACGGCGCGGAGCTGGTGGATGAGGACGGCGCGTTCGTGGGCTGCGCTTTCTACACGCACCGCCCGCCGATCGGGGAACGCGTCGAGGTCGCCGCGCTGAAGTGGCTCGCCGGCGGCAAGCTCCGCCACGCGACCGTCGTCTCCGCCGGGTGATCCGCGGAGAACGGAAAGGGGCTCACGCGGAGCCGATGGAGCCCACGGAGGGAACGGCGAGGAACGGCGACGGCGGGAGGCGCGTCCTCGTCGACGAGTCGAGAGGAAAAACGCCACGTATGCCATTCCGACACCCGGCACGCGGCCGGGATTGCGAAGGCGCCTGCCCTCGGAACGACAGTTCAGGTCCGGGGGTGTGGGCGACGTTCCCTAGCGCGACCAGGTGGTCTGCGGCGGGGTGACGCCGGGGTACGCGTGCGTGTAGCCCCGCACGTCGCCCAGGTCCAGCACCTGGTTGCCGTTGCCCGCGCGGTCCACCCGGATCTCTTCCTCCGGCTCCAGGCGCTTGCCGCCGGGAAAGAACGGCGCCACCAGCCGCGCCCACGAAACCGGCGGCGGCGGTCCGGCCGGCGGCGCCGGCAGGGGGGGCGAGCGGCCTTCGTCCGGTCCGAGCCGGGTAAAGCGCACCGCGTAGGCGCCCACGAAGCCGCGCGCCAGGTTGTTGGGCGCCGCCACGGCCAGCACCTCCGCCTCCGGGGGGCGCGCGCCCGGCGCCATCCGCACCACGAAGGCGATGGGCCCGCCGTTCTGGTTGCGGGGCGGGTTGAGGAGCATCAGCCGCACCGTGCGCTCGGTGGTGCCCTGCGCCACCAGGATGCGCCCCGGCGCCGAGACCTCGCGGATGTCCGGGTGCGTGATCTCGATGAGCGCCGCGCCCTCCGCGGCAAAGGGCGAATCCAGCATCCCCAGGTACTCGCCCCCCAGCACGGGCTCGGTGCCGGTGTCGCAGGCGGCGGCGCACGGCGCCAGAGCGGCCACGGCCAGCCGGCGGAGCAGTCGTCCATTGCGCATGGCAGGCCTCCTCAAAAGCGGACCGCGGCGCCCAGCCGCACGCTGCGCGGACGCACGCGCTCGCGCACCGCGCCGAACTCCCTTTCCGGCTCCACGCCGCCGCTGGGCCCCCCGCCCGCCCCGATGGCGCCGTTCACCGCCGTGTTGTAGCGCGTGGGCGTCGACATCCCCAGCACGTTGAAGGCGTCCATCGTCAGCGTCCACTCCGCCCGCCCCTGCCGCACCCCGCGCTCCAGGTGCAGGTCCACCACCGAGCGGAACGGCATGGCCCGCTCGCCCCGGGGGAGGACGAACACGGGCTGCCCGGCCACCGAGGTGATCAGCCGCGGGTGAAAGCGGCCGTGCTCCGGGTCGTCGTACGCGTAGGCGGAGGAGAGGTTGTACGTGGGCGCCACGCGATCGCCCATGGACTGCGTGGTGAACAGACCGCCGCGAAAGCCCCAGCGCAGGGCGCCGTACAGCCACACCTTCAGCTCCAGCTGGCTGCTGTTGGCCAGCCACCCGTCGGCGTTCACCCCCTGGTTGGGGTTCACGTACGGCCCCGCGAACAGCTGCGACTCGTGGTAGCCGGACACGTTGTCCAGGTTGCCGCGCAGCCGCGTCCACACCAGCGAGGCCATCCCCCCGTGCCGGGGATGCCCCATCCGCACCACGAACTGCGCCTGGTGAAAGGTGCGCCGGGCCTCGGGGACGGTGGTGAGCACGTAGTCGGGGTCCCACGTCAGCCGCAGCGTGTCCGCCAGCACCATTCCGGGGGGAAAGATCAGCCCGCCGACCGTGCCGCGCTGCGCGATCGTCTTCAGCTGGTCCACCAGCATGTAGTTGGCCAGGTACATCCGCCGGAGCACCACCTGCTCGCCGTCGTACGTCACCGGCTCGCCGGCGGCGTCGTACACCAGCACGTTTTCCCACATGGTGTAGTTGGTGGCCGCGTTGCGGTCCACCAGCGCCACCATGTTGGCGTTGCGGCGGTTCACGTACACCAGCTCCGCCTTCCACCAGCGCCCCATCTGCCGCTCCAGCCCCACCACCAGCTGGTCCACGTACGGCTGCCGGTAGTTCTCCACCGGCCCCGTCTGGTTCTGCCGGAACTCCTCCTGCAGCTGCAGCTTTCCGCTCAGGGCCAGCGCGTCGCGCTCGCGGGGGCCAAAGGTGCGCCACGGCGACTCCGGCATGCCGAAGTAGTACCACAGCTGCTCGTTCTGAAAGACGTTGCCCCCCTCCGCGCGGTCGTAGAACTGCGCGAACAGCCCCTGGTGGTACCGCCCCCAGTGCCCCTTCAGCACCAGCTGGTTGCTCCCCGTCAGGTCCACCGTAAGCCCCAGCCGGGGGTCCCAGGCGCGGTCGCGCACGGCGCGAAAGCGGGGGCCCACGTCCCCGGCGGGGGTCAGGTACCCCGTCCACCACCCCAGCCGCACGCCGGGGCTCACGCTGACCCGCGAACCGATGTCGATGTGGTCCTGCAGGTACGCCGCGGCGTTGTGCACGTCGGTGTTCAGCCGCACCTCGCCGCCAAAGGTCACGGGGACGAAGCCGCGCCCCCAGGTGCGGGTATCGGCGTGGTTGAACGCGTGGTAGTAGCGGCCGAAGTCCGGGCGCCACGTCATCCCCCCGTTGCGGATCCGCTCGTGGATCCACCGCCCCGCCGACAGCTCGCCCCCGGCCTTGAACTGGTGCGTCAGGCCGCCCGTCCGCATCTCCCACGCGAGCGACGCCCCCGCGGACAGCGACGAGGGCGCCAGGCGGTGGCGCATGGCCGGCGAGCGGTACGTGGGCCGGTCGCCCTCGCCGTACAGCACCACGCCCGGCACCGAGTCGTGCAGGAACGGCACGCGGCGCTCGTCGCGGGTAAAGCCGGCGGCGCTGGCCTCGAACGCGGTCCCCGCCCCCAGCAGCCGGCGGTAGAGGCCGCTGAAGAACAGCGTGGGGGCCGAGGCGCGGAGATAGGCGTCGTACTCCTCGTAGCCGGTGGCGCCGAACCGGTCCACCCGCTGGTCGGTGTAGCCGCCGGACAACGTGACCTGGTCCCGCCGCGCCGGCGCCCACGACAGCTTTCCGAACGCCCGCGCTTCCAGCGCCACCACGGGGTCCGGCGCAAAGAACTCCTCGCGCGTGGCCAGGTGGTTCACCACCCGGTCCGTGCGGTGCACCAGCTGGCCCGCCAGGTAGTAGAACAGGCGGTCGCGCACGATCGGGCCGCGCACCTCGCCCTCCACGTCGTAGCGGGCGTCGGTCTCCGAGGCCACGTCGTACTGCTGCAGGTTGGTGCTGGTGAGCGAGGCCGCGTCCACCGCCGCGCGAAAGCCCCCCTCCAGGCGGTTGCCGCCGCTCTTGGTGACCAGGTTCACCAGCCCGCCCTGAAAGTTGCCGTGCTCCGCCGCCGCCCCCAGCCCCCGCACCTCCACCGACTCGATCCAGCTCAGGCTGGGCTGCACCAGGTCGCCGCCCACGCCGGGGTGGTTGGCCGAGATCCCGTCCAGCTGGTAATTGTTGGCCTGCTGCGTGGCCCCGCCCCACACCTGGCCGTCGGCCCGGGCACCGGGGGTAAGGGCCACCACCTCGCGCACCTCGGGGCGCATGGGGAGCAGGCGGATGGCGGCCTCGTTCACCACGGTGGCGAACTCGGTGTCTTCGCGGCTGATCGTGGCGGGGTTTCGCGTGGTGACGGTCACCGTGTCGATGACCAGCGCGCGCACCCGTAGCAGGAAGTCGTGCCCCCGCGCCTCACCGCGGCCCAGGGCCAGCGCCGCCTCGGTGGTGGCGTATCCCAGCAGCCGCACCTGCACCAGGTACCGCCCCGCCGGCAGCCCCGTCAGCCGGTAGGCGCCGGACGCGTCGGTGGTGGTCCCCCGCTGGAAGGCGGCGCCCTGCAGCTGCGCCTCCACCCGCGCCCCCGCCACCGGCGCGCCGGCCGCGTCGCGCAGGGCGCCCTCCAGGCGCCCCATCTCCTGCGCCGCGGCCCGGACCGCGCCCCCCGGCGCGGCGGCCAGGAGG
>JAHWJJ010000313.1 GCA_019348475.1 Gemmatimonadota bacterium
GGGAGCTCGTAGTACACGTTGACGCCCGGGTCCACGCCGCGGGTGACGTCCGCGGGGCGGTACAGGCGCGGCGCGGGGGGCGCGGCGCGGGCGCGGGCGCGCGCGGGGGCGTCCGGCTGCGCGGGAACGTCGCGCATCTGCCGCAGCAGGTTGGCGCCGGCGTCCAGCACGTAGAACGAGCGGCCGTGCGTGCTGATCACCACGTCCGCGTCGCGCACGGCCACGTCCGACACCTGCACCACGGGCAGGTTCAGGCGCAGCGACTCCCAGCTGCCGCCGTCGTCCCACGAGACCCAGATGCCGCGCTCCGTGGCCGCGTACAGCATCCGCGGACGCACGGGGTCCTCGCGGACGGAGCGGAGGAAGTCGCCGACGGGGAGGTTGCCGGCGATGTCGGTCCACGTGCGCCCGTAGTCGTCGGTGCGGAACAGGTACGGGCGAAAGTCGCCCAGCAGCCAGCGGTTCCCCGCCAGGTACGCCGTCCCCGCCCGGTGCGGCGACGCCTCAACGGTGTGGATCTTGGTCTGCTCCGGCAGCGCGGGCGGAGTGACGTCGGCCCAGCTGCCGCCGCCGTCGCGGGTCACGTGCGCCCGGCCATCGTCCGAGCCCGTCCAGATCACCCCCCGCTCCCGCGGGCTGGGCGCGATGGTGAAGACGGTGGCGTACGTCTCCACCCCCGTCTGGTCGCGGGTGATGGGCCCGCCGGACGGCCCCAGCGTGGCGGGATCGGCGCGGGTCAGGTCCGGCGAGATGCGCTGCCAGCTCTGCCCCTCGTTGGTGGTCTTCCACAGGTGCTGCGTCCCCGTGTACAGCGTGCTGGGGTCGTGCGGATCGAAGACGATGGGGAACGTCCACTGCACCCGCTCGCGCAGGTCGATGGCGGACTGGCCCATCGGGTTCTCGGGCCACACGTTGACGGGGCGGCTCTCGCCGGTGGAGTAGTCGAAGCGGTCCAGCGACCCCCCGTAGCACCCCGCGTAGTAGATGTCGGTGTTCACGGGGTGCGGGGCCACGTAGCCGGACTCGCATCCCCCCGCCGCGAAGAAGTTGCGCCCGCCCGCGCTCAGGTGGTTCCACCCGCGCAGGGGAACGCAGACGGTGGTGTTGTCCTGCTGCCCGCCGCACGCCATCGCCGGCTGGTGGTGCGTGAGCGCCAGGCGGTAGATCTGCGCCGTGGGATAGTCCTGGTCCGTCCAGCTCTTTCCCCCGTTGAAGCTCACGTTGCCGCCGCCGTCGTTCCCCTCCACCATCCGCTGGTTGTCGTCCGCGGCGATCCACAGGTCGTGGTTGTCGCCGTGGGGCACGCGGATGGCCGTGGGAAAGGTCTTGCCGCCGTCGTCGGAGCGAAAGAAGCCCACGTTCATGACGTAGACGCGGTCCTTTTCCTTGGGATCGGCCAGCAGGCGCGTGTAGTAGAAGGCGCGCTGCCGCAGCTTGCGCTCGTCGTTCACCCGCTCCCATGTCTCGCCCCGGTCGTCGGAGCGAAAGACGCCGCCGCTGTCGTGCTCCACGATGGCGTACACCCGGGTGGGGTCCGCGGGGCTGACGGAGACGCCGATCTTGCCCACCAGCCCCGTCTGCGGCATCCCCGGCCGGCGCGTGAGCTCGGTCCAGGTGTCGCCGCCGTCGTCGCTGCGGAACAGCCCGCTCCCCGGCCCGCCGCTGCTGAGCGCCCACTGGTTGCGCCACGCCTCCCAGAGCGCCGCGTAAACGACTTGCGGGTTCTGCGGGTCGATGGAGATGTCCACGCCGCCCGTGCGGTCGTCGCGCTTCAGCACCTGCGTCCACCTCTGGCCGCCGTCGGTGGTGCGGTAGATGCCGCGCTCCGGGTTGGGCTCGCTGTAGTGGCCGAAGACGGCCGCGTACGCCACGTTGCAGTCGGTGGGATGCACGCGGATGCGCCCCACGTTGCGCCCTTCGCGGAACCCCACGTGCGTCCACGTCTTCCCCGCGTCGGTGGATTTGTAGGCGCCGTCGCCGGGCTGGATGTTGCCGCGCAGCTGCGTCTCGCCGGTGCCCAGGTAGACGACGTCGGGGTTCGATTGGCACACTTCCACCGCGCCGATGCTGGCGCTGCCGATCTTGCCGTCGGTCACCGGCTGCCAGGTGGTGCCGCCGTCCGTGGTCTTCCACAGTCCGCCGCCGGTGGCGCCGAAGTAGTACTCCAGCGGCCGGGCCACGCTGCCGGCCACGGCGATGGAGCGCCCGCCGCGGTTGGGCCCCAGGTTGCGCCAGGCCAGCCCGCGGTAGCGCACGGTGTCGCTTTCCGGCGGGGTGTTGTGCTCCACCTGCGCCGCCAGCGACGGCGCGGCGAGCAGGGCGAGCGCGAGCAGTGCGCTGCGGAGTGCGTGCATGGGTGCGGACCGGGTGAGGTGGAGGTACGGGCACGGCGCCCCGGGCGCGGAGATGCGCCGGAGCCGCGCGCGACGCCGCACGAATCTCGCCACCCGGTGCGGCCTTGCCGCGGGCGGGCGGGCGGTGTAGCGTCGCACCCGTATTCTGTATACCGTTTCCCCTCAGCCTGCAACCGGATGCCGATTTCCGCAAGCACCCGCCCCCGCGCCCCCGCGGAGCGCGTCCCGCGTGGCGGCGCGCGCGGCTGGGCGCGGTGGATGTTCTACGCGCACCTGTGGCTGGGCATCGTCACCACGGCGCTGGTGCTGATCATCTGCGTGACCGGGGTGCTGCTGAACCACAAGCGCCCGCTGGGGCTGATGCCCGACGTGCCGAACGACGCCCCCGGCGCCCTGGCCGGGTCGCTGCCGGTGGCGGAGCTCGCCGCGCGGGCGGAGCGCGCGGTGCCGGCGCGGGTGGCGGCGGCGGGGGTGGACCGGATGGACGTGCGCCCCGGCAACGGCTTGGTGAAGGTGCGCTTCGACGACGCCCAGGTGCACGAGGTGACGGTGGACCTGGCCAGCGGGCGCGTGCTGCACGTGGGCCTGCGCAACGACGTGTTCCTGGAAAAGCTGCACACGGGCGAGATCTTTGGCGACGGCTGGGTGCTGCTGAGTGACGCGGCGGCCGTCGCGCTGGCCATCCTGGTGATCAGCGGCTACTGGCTGTGGCTGTACCCGCGGGTGCGCGCATGACGGATTCGCGGCTGGCGCTGCTGGCGGGGCTGTTCGTGGTGCCCGTGCTGCTCCTGTGGCTGGGCCACCACCTGCGCCGCCGCCCGCCCGCGTGGCCCCCCGTGTTCTGGGGCGCGGTGATCGGCTATGTAGCGGGGATGCTGGTGATGCTCGTCGCCATCCACTACCCGCCCGTCCTGTGGGCGAGCGGCGGCTGGAGGACGGCGGCGGTGCACTGGGGGATGGTGGTGGGGGCGGGGGTGGGGGCGGTGGTCGGTCGGCTCACGAGGGGCCGGCGCGGGGATCTCGGCGGCGATTCGCGCGGGGAGAAGACGCGCCAGATACTGGATGCACACGAGCAGGCGATCACGGAATACGGCGACGTCTTCCGCGACCTCGCGAAGTGACGGTCGCAGCGAGCCAGAACCCACGCGCTCTTTGTTGGTTCCGGACCAGCACCGTATCGCTGGGTGAATGTGTCGGCCAGCGTGGCAAACCTCGTCGCGCGTGAGCCACACTCTGGACAAAGCATCCCGGGGTCTCGCATTCTCCCGATGAACCGCGAGTAGCTGCCGACGCATTATCCCGCATCCAGCTGTTGAAAAGGCCCGCTGCACTCAGGAAGAACAGCTTTTTCGCGCGGAATGTTCGCGAACCAGAACTCTGCCTGCCGCCTCACGCACCCCGCGACGCGCGCGACGCTATTGGCTCGCTTCGACCTGAACGAGTAAGCAAGGTCACGTTACACCGTTCCGACGGGTCCAATCACGCCCCCCCCGTTCTGACGCCGTGAAAACTCTCAAGAAACTCGCCCTCGCGCTCCTCGCCGTGCTGATCCTGCTGGTCGCCGTCGTCCTGATCCGCACGGCGCGGTTCGGGAAGGCGCAGAGGCCGGTGCCGGCGGCGGCGGCGTTCACGGCACCGGAAGGCGCGGCGGAGCGGCTGGCGGCGGCCATCCGCATCCCCACCATCTCGCACGAGGAGGCGGCGCGGTTCGACGGGGCGGCGTTCACGGCCTTGCACGAGCTGCTGCGCGCGCGCTTTCCGCGGGTGCACACGGCGCTGTGGCGCGAGCTGGTGGCCGGGCACAGCCTGCTGTACACCTGGCCGGGCACGGACCCGTCGCTGCCGCCGCTGGTGCTGATGGGGCACATGGACGTGGTGCCCGTGGAGGCGGGGACGGAGGCGCGCTGGACGCAGCCGCCGTTCGCCGGCGCGGTGCAGGGCGGCTACGTGTGGGGGCGCGGCGCGGTGGACAACAAGTCGTCGCTGCTGGGGACGATGGAGGCCGTGGAGATGCTGCTGGCCCAGGGCTTCGCGCCGCGGCGCACGGTGATCCTGGCCTACGGCCACGACGAGGAGGTGGGCGGGCGCGGGGCGCAGCGCATCGCGGCGCTGCTGGGGGAGCGGGGGGTGCGGCCGTGGATGGTGGTGGACGAGGGCGGCGTCATCGGCCGGGGCATCATGCCGGGCGTGGAGCGGCCGACGGCGCTGGTCGGAATCGCCGAGAAGGGGTTCGTGAGCGTGGAGCTGACGGCGCGGGCGGAGGGCGGCCACAGCTCCATGCCGCCGCGCCACGGCACCATCGGCCGGCTGGGCACGGCCATCCACCGGCTGGAGCGATCGCCGATGCCCGCGCGGCTGCACGGGCCCACGCTGCAGCTGTTCGACCGCGTGGGCCCGGAGATGCCGTTCGCGCAGAAGGCCGTGTTCGCCAACCTGTGGCTCACCCGCCCGCTGGTGATCGGCATCCTGGAGGGCGCGCCGTCCAGCAACGCCATGATCCGCACCACCACCGCGCCCACCATCTTCCAGGCCGGCACCAAGGAGAACGTGCTCCCCAGCCGGGCGCGCGCCGTGGTCAACTTCCGCATCCTTCCCGGAGACAGCGTGGCGGGGGTGGTGGCGCACGTGCGGCGCGTGGTGGACGACACCGCCGTCACCGTGCGGGCGATGGAGGGCTTCAGCGGCGAGCCCTCCCCCGTGTCGCGCACCGACCACGAGCCGTACCGCGTGCTGGAGCGCAGCATCCGCCAGGCCGCGCCGGACGCGGTGGTGGCGCCGTTCCTGATGGTGGGCGGCACGGACGCCCGGTACTACCACCCCCTCAGCGACGCCGTCTACCGCTATCTCCCGGTGCGGATGACGCCGGAGGACCTGGACCGCATTCACGGCACCGACGAGCGCATCGCCGTGCGCGACTACCACAACGCCATCCGCTTCTACCGGCAGCTGCTCCTGAACGCGGCGGGCGGATAGCAGCGCCTCACCCGCCGCGCGCCGGCGCGGATACAGTTTCGGCACGTATGGCCGGATCCGTGCCGCGCCCCCTCCGCTCGCTCAGGCTCGCACCTCCCCCAAAAACCCCTGGGGGAGGTTGAACTGCTTGTCGAGGTGCGGTCTCCGTGGCCGGGTTCCACCGCGAGCAAAGTACTACGGCGCCCGCTGCGCGGAGCCCCTCACCCCCGGCCCCTCTCCCGCAAACTGCGCGGGAGAGGGGTGACGCGAGCGCAGCCCCCCGGGCGCGAACCTCACACGGCGAGGAATCTACCCCCGAGATCCTCGGGCGCGCAGCTCGGCCCTGGCCTCATGCGATCGAATTCTCCCTTCCCCCACGCAGTTTGTGGGGGAAGGGCCGGGGAT
>JAHWJJ010000314.1 GCA_019348475.1 Gemmatimonadota bacterium
CCGCCGAGAGCACTTCCGAACCCCCACCGCCACCGCGCGCCTCCCCGCCGAACCGGCCACCGCGCGCTCCCCCCGCGCGCTCCACGCTCCCGAAGCGGCCCCCGCGCGATCGACCTCCACGCTCCTCCGCGCCAGACCGGCCCCCGCGCGATCCACCCGCGCGCGCTCCGGCGCCGGAGCGAGGGGGACGGTCTTCGCGATCGGCACCGAATCCGCCGCGCGTCCCACCGCCCCGCGTGCCGCCTGCCCGCGCACCCCCTGCGCGGGGGCCGCCAGCCCGGCCGCCGCGCTCGCCGAAGTCACGATCGGGACGGCCACGGGGCGCGGGAGCCTCGTCCCACTCGTTCGTGCTGCGCGTGCGGGCGCGGGGCGCGGACGGGCGCTCGTCGTCCCATTCGTTCATGCTGCGGCCGTGCTCGTCCGACGCGCGGGGGCGCTTCGGCGGCGCGTCCAGATCCGCGGGGCGGCCGCGCTGCTCCTGCCCCGGCCGCCGCTTCTTCCCCTGCGCGTCGGCCTCGAAGCGCGACCCCGTGCCCAGGTTCTTGCCGGAACGCGCGCCGGCGCGCTTCGGCGGCGCCTCACCCTCGGCGAAGCGCGAGGCGGAGCGGGCGCCGCCGCGGCCGGGCGCGCCTCCCTCCGCCGCCGCCTTCCCGCGCGGGCGACGCTCGCCCTCGGGGGCGGTCGGACGGGTGCGCGCGGCGGAGGGCTTCGCGGCGGCCTTCCCGCGCGGCTTCCCGGACTCCGCCTCGTACGCGCCGTGCGCGTCGCGCGCCCGGGCCTTTTTCGGAGGCGTGCGGACCTGCGAAAGCTCTTCGGGCTGCACGATGCGGTACTTGCCCTTGGGCAGCTCCCCCAGCTCGATGGGGCCGAAGCGGCGGCGCACCAGGCGCGTGACCTCGTGCCCCAGCGCCGCCAGCATCCGCCGCACCTCGCGCTTCTTCCCCTCGCGCAGCACCAGCCTCAGGCGCGAAAGGCCGTTCCCCGCCGGGCCCAGCAGCTTTGCGCTTTCCGCCTGCGCCACCCCGTCCTCCAGCTCCACCCCTTCCACCAGCTGCCGCAGCGCCGCGTCCGTCGGCTTGCCGGTCGCGACCACCTCGTACTCCTTGGTGATCCCGAACGACGGGTGGAGAAAGCGGTTGGCCAGCTCGCCGTCGTTGGTCAGCAGCAGCAGCCCCTCGCTGTCGCGGTCCAGCCGCCCGACGTGGAAGAGGCCGTGGTACTTTTCCGGGAGCAGGTCGTACACGGTGCGGCGGTCGAACGGGTCCGTGCGCGTGGTGACGTAGCCGGTGGGCTTGTGCAGCGCCAGCCAGGTGGTGGGCGCCACCTTCACCTCTTCCCCGTCCACCTCCACCCGGTCCACGCCGGGAACCACGGTGAGCCCCATGGCGGTGACGGTTTCGCCGTTCACCGCCACGCGCCCCTGCGTGATCATCTCCTCCGACGCGCGGCGCGAGGCCAGCCCCGACCGCGCCAGGAACGCCTGGAGCCGGACCGGCTCACCCCGCTTCAGAAACCCCGGCTGCCGTGCCATCTGCCTCTTCCCTGGGTTGCTCCCGCCGCGCCAGCACCACCGGCAGCTCTTCGCTGCGCGGCAGGTCGTCCAGGCTGCGAAAGCCAAAGTGCTGCAAAAAGAACTGCGTCGTGCCGTACAGGAGCGGCCGCCCCAGCCCCTCGCCGCGACCCACCACCTCGATCAGCCCGCGCTCCTGCAGCGTCTTGAGCACGCCACCGGCGCCGACGCCGCGGATCTCCTCCACCTCCGCCCGCCCCACCGGCTGGCGGTAGGCCAGGATGGCCAGCGTCTCCAGCGCGGGCCCGCTGAGCCGCTGCGCCCCGGGGACGGAGTCGAAGCGCTCCAGCACCGGCGCGAACTCCGGCCGCGTCAGCAGCTGGTATCCGCCCCCCACCTCGTAGATGGTGAAGGCGCGCGCCTCCCGGTCGTACTCCGCACGGAGCTCGGTGATGGCGGCCTCCACCCGCTCCTCGTCCAGCGCCTCGTCCGCGCGCGCCAGGTCCGCCGGCGACAGCGGGCTTTCGCTGGCGAACAGCAGCGCCTCGATCACGCGGCTGGCCCGGATCACGACGCCTCCCGCTCCTGCCCGGCCCGGTAGATCCACAGCGACGCGAACGGCGACGCCTGCCGCACGCGCACCAGGCTGCGCTTGGCCAGCTCCAGGCAGGCCAGCAGCGAGGCCACCGCGTGCAGCCGCGTTCCCCACGGCGCCACGATCTGCGCGAACTCCACGCGCCGCGCCTGCTGCAGGGCAGTCAGGATCTCGTGGATCTTGTCGTCGATCTTGATCTCGCGCCCGCGGACGTGGTGCACCGTCTCCGGCGCGTTCAGCCGCTCCACCAGCGCGCCCAGCGCCCCCTGCACCTCGTCCCACGTGGTCTGCAGCGGCAGGTCGGCCAGCCTGGGCGCCGGGCGCGCCTCCACGAACCCGCGGGCGAACAGGCGCGAGCGCTCGCGCTCCGCCCGCTCCAGCAGCCGCGCCGCCTCGCGAAAGTGCTCGTACTCCAGCAGGCGCCGCACCAGGTCCGCGCGCGGGTCCTCGGCCTCGTCGTCGTCGCCGCGGCGGGGGAACAGCATCTGGGCCTTGATGCGCACCAGCGTGGCCGCCATCTCCAGGAACTCCCCCGCGCGCTCCAGCTCCAGCCGCCGCAGGTCGCGGATGGCGGCCAGGAACTGCTGCGTGATGCGCGAGATGGGGATGTCGAAGATGTCGACGTCCTGGTTGCGGATCAGGTGCAGCAGCAGGTCCAGCGGCCCGTGAAACCGGTCCAGGTCGACGTCGAACGGGTCCGCCGCCACGGCGTGCGCCTGCACGTCTAGGCGGGGGCGAAGATGCCCGCGACCGAGACGACCACCCGCCCCAGGATGCCGATGATCGGCATGAGGATGGCGAACCCGCCCAGCACCAGAAAGCCAAAGACGATGAACATCCCGTACATCCCCATGGCGCGGTAGCGGGCGCCCAGGTCCGGCGGCAGCAGGTAGTAGAAGACGTGCGAGCCGTCCAGCGGCGGGATGGGCACCAGGTTGAAGACCATCAGCACCAGATTGATTCCCACGCCGTACTGGAACATCGTCGCCATGGGCGCCCACCAGTCGTTCTGGGCCGGCAGCCCGCGCTGAAGCCAGAGCACTGCCACCCACAGAAAGGCGAAGGCGAACGCCAGGATCAGGTTCGCCGCCACCCCCGCCAGCGACACCAGGATGTCGCCCTTCTTGTAGTTGCGGAAGTTGCGCGGGTTCACCGGTACGGGCCGTGCCCACCCGAAGATGACCCCGGCGCCGGTGAGGGCGAGGAAGGCGGGCACCAGCAGGCTGCCGATGGGGTCGATGTGCGGGACCGGGTTGAAGGTGAGCCGGCCCAGCATCAGCGCCGTCTGGTCGCCCTGCTTGAGCGCCACCCAGCCGTGCGCCACCTCGTGCACGACGATGGAGAAGATCAGGACGGGGAGCGACAGCAGAAGAAGTTCAAGGTTCATGCGGGGAACGTAGGCGGGGCGCCCCCCGTTTGTCAAAGCGTTCGCGGGGCGCGGGCGGGGTTGACACGAGCCGGTGGCGCGGATATCATTCGGCTTCCATTTTTCTGAATCGAACCCCATAACGGTGCCGCCGGCACCGGTCCCGCTGGAGGAGCAAAGCCTTGCCGAACGTCAAGTCCGCGGAAAAGAGAATGCGGACCAGCGCGATCCGCGCCGAGCGCAACCGCCAGTTCCGCTCCAAGCTGCGCACGGCGCTCAAGAAGGTGCGCACCGCCGACAGCGCCGAGGCCGCTGCCCCCGCGTTCCGTGAGGCTTCGTCGCTGCTGGACCGCGCGGCCCGCAAGCGGATCCTGCATCCCAACCAGGCCGCCCGCGCCAAGAGCCGCCTGAGCGCCCGGATCGCCGCCCTCGGCTGATCCCCCGCTTCAGCACGGCCCGCCGAAAACCCCG
This sequence comes from Gemmatimonadota bacterium, assembly GCA_019348475.1. Lineage (GTDB taxonomy): Bacteria > Gemmatimonadota > Gemmatimonadetes > Longimicrobiales > Longimicrobiaceae > Longimicrobium. The sequence continues at coordinate 3,943 of JAHWJJ010000314.1, forward strand.
CCGACTCATGAGTCGGCGGGGTTTTCGTGTGCTCCCCGGCCACGAAGAAAAAAGCGCCTCCGCAAGGTGCCCTGGAAACGAAATGTCATTCCGAGGGAGGCGCCGCGGAACCAGTCCCCGTGCAGGATCTCCGGCGCCGACGTGAGGAATCTACTCACCCGTGCCTGTACCCTGCCGCACGCCGGCGACTCGGGCCGCCAGGACCGCGCCCGCACGACCAACGCCGCTCCTCGTGAAAAGCGGTGTGGCCCGAGCTTGTCCGCTCTGTTGCCCAGGCTCCAGCCGGGGCGGCGTCTTCGAGATCGCAATCGGGTGGATGATCGTGCCCCGGCAGACCTCCGGCGCGCGACCCTGATGCCTGCCCCTCCAAAAAACGCGGATCCCGTCCCCTCGCCGGCAGCATCCTCTCTAACAAGGGACGCCTGCATCCTGCTGATCCCATCCGGTCCGCCTCCGGCCGTCGCACGTGCGTCCATCCAGCACTGCCCGGCTCCCCGCGAGGCGTTCTATCGCAGCCACTCAGCCAGGACGGGCTTCTCCGGCGCGGATTCCAGAACGATCCCGCAATCCCGCTATCTGCCGATGGTTGTAGCCGCAACATCCACTGGCACCACCCGCTCCAGGCGGTAGATTAGGTTGATGGATGCTCCTGCACCGCGAGAGAGGCCCAATGACGTTCTTGACCATCGACAAGCGAGGGCGCGTTACCCTTCCCGAAGAGGTGCGGCGCGAACTGGCGCTCGACGAGGAAGCGAACCTTGTGATCATCGAAAAGACGCCGCGTGGCACGTTCGAACTCATTCCCGCCGCGCTCATCCCCAACGACCAGCTCTGGTTTCATCAGCCCGAGATGCAGGCGCGCCTGGCCGACGCCGAAGCGGACTTCCGGGAGGGCCGCTCCACCCATACGGCCACACCCGGCGACGCGCAGCGATTTCTGGACAGCCTGAAGGCGGGGCCGCGGCGACGAAAGTCGGAGTAATACTCCGCTACCTCCGCTGAGTACGTCTACCGATCCGGCAAAGGAATCAGGTCGCTGCGAGTACGACGTGCGGAAGCAGGCCACCAGATTGGGCGAGTAGTTCCTCAGTCGGCGCCAAGCCATCTGCCGCCAGTCCAGTCAGGCGCGGCGCCTCCTTCGGAATGACAGATTATCTCCGGATTCCGTACCAGGCGACCTGTTCTTCCCTTGCCAAACGCAAAAGCCCGCCGATGACCCGCGGGCTTTCGCACTTTCGCACTCACGCACTCACGCACCACGATCCTACAGTTCCGAGCCGCAGATCTCGCAATACCACGAATGCGGCTCGTTGATGGCCCCGCACTCCTTGCACAGCAGCGGCTCGGCGCGGGCCCCGGCACCCGACGAGGCGGCGGCCGGGGGCGGCGCGGCGGGCTCGGCCGACGGCGGCTGCTTCGGCGCGCGGCCGGTGGAGCCCGGGCCGCTGCCGATGGCGCGGTCCAGTTCCTCCAGGAAAGCAAGGTCGTCCGCGCCCAGATCGTCCCCGGCGGGCTCGGCCACGGGACGGCTGGACTCCTCGATCTCGCGCAGAAACTCCAGCCCCTCGTCCCCGGCGGCGGCGGGCGGGGCCCAGCCCTGCCCGGTGGCCGCCTGGTCGATCCCCTCCAGCCAGGGCAGATCCTCCTCCGCGTCACTCGGCTTGGGCTCGGCGCCGAACTCTTCGCCGAACGGGTCCCACTCGTCCGCCGCCGCGGCCGCGTCGGGCGCGCGCTCCTCCACCGGCGGGGGCACGTCGAA
>JAHWJJ010000315.1 GCA_019348475.1 Gemmatimonadota bacterium
TCGCGGGGGCCGCAAAGCTGCTATACTACCGCGTTTTTCGGTACGTACAACACATCTCCCGAGCCCTCCGCGGAGGGTCGGTTCTACCCGAAATGGAGGCCCTTTGAGCCGAAACAGGGACCGCAACAAGAGCAGCCGCCCGACCGCTCTGGACGAGGCGCGCAACGAGCTGTTCGGCCACATCCACCGCTGCGGCGTCATGCAGGCCACGCGCGAGCAGCAGGAGGAGTGGATGACGGATACGATCCAGTTCCTGGGAGAGCGCCATACCGCGCTCACCGAGCGGGAACTGAAGGAGCTGGCGGCCATCGGCATGCGCTTCTGCAGCCCGGTGATCGCCAACGCCGACGCGGCGTCCGCGTCGGAGGCCGTGGCGCAGCAGGAAACCGCCGCGGCCTGACGGGCACCCGGCGGCGGCGCGGGGAGGCGGCGGATGTAATGGTCCGCCTCCCGCAACCGGCCGCCGCGGGCCCGGTCCGCAGTCCGGAGCGCTCCCCGGACGCGGTACTTTCTACTGCCATCCATGGATCCCGACCCCGGTAGTTTCTCCCTCTTCACCATCGTGGGACTGATCGCGGCCAACGCCTTTCTGGTGGCGGCCGAGTTCGCCCTCATCGCCGTTCGCCGCATCCGCATCGAGCAGTCCATCCGCCGGGGCGACGCCCGGGCGGCCCGCGTGCTTCCCGCGCTGGACCGGCTGGAAGAGCTGGTGTTCGCCGCGCAGGTGGCGCGCAGCCTGGCATCGGTGGCGCTGGGCTACCAGTCCATCCTGCTGGCCCGCGCGTACCTGGTGCCGCTGCTGGGCCCCGGCCCCGTGATCGTGGCGGGCGTGCGCCTGGGGTCGGCGAGCGCCGTCTGCATCTTCGCCGCCCTGTTCTTCGTCGCGCTGCTGCACGCAACGGTGGGGCAGCAGGTGCCCAAGCTGGTGGCCGTGCACCGCGCCGAGTGGATCACCGCGCACCTTGCCGTGCCGCCGCTGCGCGCCCTTAGCTGGGTGCTCACGCCCATCACCTGGCCGCTCAACTTCGTCGTGCGCGGGGTGGTGCGGATGTTCGGCGTGCGCTCCACCGGGTTCCACCCCCTCATCCAGACGCCCGAGGAGCTGCGGCTGCTGGTGATGGAGCCCGGCGACGGCGGCGGCACGGGAGACATGGAGGACGACGAGCGCGAGATGCTGCGCGGCGTCTTCGAGATCAGCGAAACCGTGGTGCGCGAGGTGATGACGCCGCGCACCGAGATGGTGGCCGTCCCCGTGGAGGTGACGCTGGGGCAGTTGCTGGCGGTCGCGACCGAGGAGGGGCACTCGCGGATCCCCGTGTACCAGGGGACCATCGACTCGGTGCTGGGGGTGGTGCTGACCAAGGACCTGCTGCGCGTGCTGCACGAGCGGGGCGGGTCCGTGGAGGGGCCCTTCGACGTACAGTCCATCCTGCGCCCCGCCTACTTCGTCCCCGACACCAAGCCGGTGGACGAGCTGCTGTCGGAGCTGCGCCGGCAGGCGGTGCACGTGGCCATCGTGCTGGACGAGTTCGGCGGCACCTACGGGCTGGTGACGCTGGAGGACCTGCTGGAGGAGATCGTCGGTGAGATCAACGACGAGTTCGACGAGGTGGAGCCGGAGTTCGAGAGCACCCCCGAGGGCGACGTGCTGATCGACGCCGGCGTGCTGATCTCCGACGTGAACGACCGCTTCGGCCTGCGCATCTCCGAGGAGGAGTTCGACACCATCGGCGGATTCGTCTTCGGCACGCTGGGGCGCGTCCCCGAGCTGGGAGACGCGGTGTCGGTGATGTCGCCGGACGGAGAGATGGAGCTGCGGGTGGAGGAGACCGACGAGCGCCGCGTGAGCCTGCTTCGGCTCACCCGCCCCGCGACCGTGCCTCCGGACGTTGCGGAGTGATCCGGGTCCGGCGAGGGGGTTTTCACGCGGAGGACGCGGAGGAAAATCAAGAGGACGCGGAGGGGTTTTGTTTTCCCCCGCGTCCTCACGCTTTTCCTCCGCGTCCTCGCCGTCCTGCTTTTCAGATCGCTGCCGAAAGTGCGGGGGCTGTCGCGGCGTGCTTCGATCGCCGTGGCCAGCTCCTCGATGAACAGCACCGCCTCCTGATGGGCAAAGCGCGGACCCTCCCCCGATGGTCGCTATCTTGTTCCAAGGGAACGATTTAGCGCGCTTTGGCGTACGGGGGTGGCGGGAGAAGGCGGCCGTCCGGCGCCGCGACGCCCGGCGCGTGCGGTCCGGCAGGATCCCGGCGATCGCGCTGGTGGAGGGGGGGCGGCCGCGGCGTGGAAAGGTTCGGATCGGCGTGGCGCGTCCAGTCGGACGGCGCGGATCAGCGCGCGGCGTCGCGGAACACGCCGCCGTAGCGGCCGGAGGCGGGGCGCACGCCGGGGGCGTCGTGGCGGGCCAGGACGCGGTTGGTGACGGTGGTGGCGATGTGCTCGTCCATCGGCAGCATCTCCATGTACAGCTCCAGCGCGCGGTCCACGTCCACCTCGTCCCGCAGGATGTCGAGCAGCTCCAGGACGTTGGCCACGTGGGTTTCCACGATCGCCTCTTCGGCGCGCGCGGCGGCGATCAGGAGCTTGCGCTTGGCCTCGTTGCTCAGGCGGCGGCGCCGCAGCCAGTCGAACATCGGTCCCTGGAGTGACGGTTGCAGCAGGGTGGTACGGGCACACCAATGTGACCGCGCGCCCCGGGGCCACGCAAGTCCGCGGCGGGGGCTTGGATGCGGGACGCGTTCCGGTGTATATTTGCGCGGGTGCCCCCCGCGCCGCCTCTGCGCGCGGCCCCCGCCGCCGAACCACCGGTCCGCTCACGGGCCGCGCCCCGTCTCCCGCCGTACGTGAAGGGCCAGGGGAAAGGCTGAATGGGAACCTCGTTTCTGAGCTCCGAAGAGTACGACGAGCTGGCGCACCGGCACTACGACGCCGGCGAGTACGACGAAGCGCTGGGCGTGCTTCGCGAGGGGCTGGCGCAATACCCGGAATCCGTCCTGCTGCAGGTGGGGCTGGGCTACACGCGCGTGGCCCGCGAGGAGTACGCGTGGGCGCGCCAGTGCTTTGAGCGCGCGCTGGAGCTGGACCCCGAGTACGAGGACGCGTGGGTGGGGCTGGGCGAGTCGCTGCTCAAGTTCGGCAGGGTTGACCAGGCGCGGCAGTGCTTTGCCCGCATCGACGAGATGGGGCTGTCCGACGACCTGGAGCTGGGCCTTACCGTGGGGCGCGCCCTGTACCGCGAGGGGTTGTTCACCGACGCGCGCGCCCGCTTCAGCGCGCTGTCGGCGTCGCACCCGGAGTCGGCGGAGCTGGCGGCGGCGCGCGGCTACACGCTGCACGCGCTGGGCGACGACCTGGGCGCGCGGCGCGAGCTGCGGCGCGCCGTGCGCCTGGACGGCGAGCTGCACGAGGCTCGCATCTACCTGAGCCACCTGCTGCACGACCGCGGCGACCAGCGCGGCGCCCTGGCCGAGCTGGAGCAGGTGCCGCCGGACGAGCACTGGGACACCCTCTCGCTCTGGCGCTACATCGAGCTCAAGGGGCAGCTGGATGGGGTAGCCGACGACGACCCCTGGTTCCTTCCCTGGCGCGAGCGGCTGGCCCAGCTGGACGCGGAGCCGGACGACGTCGACCACCTGCTGGCGGAGGTGGAGGCCAGCTTCGAGGGCGCGGTGGACGAGGGGGCGCAGGCGGCGCTGGAGATCTCGGCCCAGATGGACTTCATCATGAAGATCCTGGGGGCGCCCCCGGCCGAGGCCGCGGTGAAGTCCGCGCCGCACCGGGTGCGCACGGCCGAAGGCTCGGTGTTCGAGGGCTCGTGGGACGACATCGTGGCGGGGATGCGCGATTCGTGCGGCGAGCCGGCCATGTCGCTGGCGGCGTTCATGCGGCGCGCGGCGCGGCAGATCCGCGAGCGGACGGGGACCGAGGTCCCCTGCCACAGCGCCGAGGCGTTCCTCAAGGCGGGGGCCCGCATGGGGCTGCTGCACATCGAGGAGTGACCCGCATTCCGGAGCCGGTGAGCACTCCACTTCCGCTCGCGCCGCCACGGCCGTGAGCTTTGACCCCCAGAGCACCCTGCGCCCGCTGCGGCAGCGCGCCGCCGACGTGGAGGCGCTGCGGGCGGGCGCCCCGGCGGCGGCGCTGGTGGTGCGCGTGGCGCGCGCCAGCGAGGCCACCCTGCGCCGCATGCTGCGCGACGACCCCACCGCCCCGGTGGAGCTGCGGCTGCGGGCCCTTTCGCACGACGACCTGTCCACCCCCGACCTGCTGGCCGAGCTGCGCCGCCGCAATCGGCTCCCGGTGGAGCTTGCGGCGGCGTTCCACGACCTGGACCTGGCGTGCGAGCGCATCTCCGGCGGCGCCGACCCGGCCCCGCGCGACGCGCAGCTGGCCGTGCACGTGGCCGACGGGCTGCAGGCGCACATCCTCTCCTTTCCCGCGGACGGGCTGCTGAAGGACCCGGCCGCGCCCGATCCGGACGAGCCGGTGCTGGTGGGGGACGACGAGGAGCGGGTGCACGCGGTGCCCCCTTCGCGACGGCGTCGCGTGCCGTGGGAGACGCTGCTGGCGCTCGGGGTGCTGGTCCTCCTCCTGGTCCTGGCCATCCGCATGCGCGGCGGGGACGACGGCGACCTGCGGCGCGGCGAGGCCGCCCTGCGCGCGGGGCGGGTGGCGGAGGCGGAGGCGGCGTTTCGCGCGTACGCGGACGAGCACCCGCGCGAGCCGCGGCCGCGCGTGTACCTGGCCCGCATCTACCGCCAGGCGGGGCGCCTGCCCGACGCGGAGCGCGAGATCCAGGCGGGGCTGCGCGCGGCGCCGCAGGACGCGGGGCTGCACACGGAACGGGGGTACCTGCTGCTGGACGCCGGCCGCGCCGCCGACGCCGTCCCGGTGTTTCGCCGGGCGGTCCTGGGCGACAGCACGTCGCAGCGCGCGTGGGCGGGGCTGGTGAAGGCGCTGCGCGCCTCCGGCCGCCCGACCGACGCCGACCAGGTGCTGCGCCGCGCCCCCGCCGAGCTGCGCGCCCTCATTCGCACCGCGGACGCCGCGGCCGCGGGAAGCGCCGCGGCGGTTCCCGCCGGTGCCGCTCCGGCTGCGGGCGCAGGCCAGCCGTGACGGGTCCATCGAACGGCAGGGAGTTTCGCCTCGGCGCGGCGCCCGGGCGTGGCATCCGGCCGTAGCGCCCGTGCGGCGTCGGTCCGGCGTCCGCCGCGTGGGTTCCGGCGTCCCGGGGTGGCGTGAGCGGCTAAAGCCGCCGCTGGGACAGCGGTAAGCCCCGTCTCCGCTCGCTGACGCTCGCGGAACGGGGCTTCAACTGCCCGGATGCACGGTCGACGTGGCGCGACCGGGCGCCCGGACCGGCGCGGCGTCTTCCGTACTCACGCACTTTCGCACTTTCGCACTTTCGCACTTTCGCACTCCCCGTGGACGCACTCGACCGGCTGTACCGGCGCGTATCCCTTGCCCTGGCGCGCGACCCCGGGCGGGCGCTCACCGTGGGCGACCTGTACCAGGAGGTGGTGCCGTACCGGCTCATCCGCGCGGAGCTGGGCTTCGCCGAGCTGGCGGAATACGAGCACGCCCTGCTGCGCCTGCTGGCCGGCGAGCGCGAGTACCTGGAGACGGAGCGTCCCGAGGTGGCGGAGGAGTTCCGGCGCGAGCTGCAGGCGCCCAACCCCATCCTGGGCATCTACCGCGACT
>JAHWJJ010000316.1 GCA_019348475.1 Gemmatimonadota bacterium
TCCATGGCGACCACCACCGCCGAGCGCGCGCCCGGGACGAGCACGGCGGGATCCCTGCGTTTGGCGACCGCGTCTTCCCGGGCCAGGTACGCCATCTCCCCGTGCATCCCCTCCCCGATCCATCGCTCGTACGCGTCCCCGTACGCGCTGGCGTGCGCGGGCGCGAAGCCCACCGCGCCGAAGCCCATCTCGCGGGCCTTCTGGCGGATACGCTCCGAGATCTGGTGCGGGGAAAGGACTTGCGTCGGCATGCGCCCCGGTACACCTGCCCGCGCCTCCCGTGCCCCGTTGCGGGGCTGGTGTCCACGGTGTACATTTACAGCAGGGACTCACGCGGAGGGCGCGGAGGAACGCGGAGAACTGCGAACGGAGTAACGCGTGAAAGAGCTCGACCAGATTACCGGCGAAATCGTTGATGCTGCCTACCGCCTTCACACTCGGCTTGGACCAGGCTTGCTCGAGTCCGTCTATGAGGCTGTGCTGGCCAGCACCTTGGAGAGGCGCGGGCTCTCGACTGAGCGGCAGAAAGCGGTTCCGTTCGAGATCGACGGGTTCCGGTTCGATGAAGGATTCAGGTTGGACCTGCTGGTGGAAGGGCGTGTCGTGGTGGAACTGAAATCGGTCGAGAAGCTCGCACCCGTGCACTCGAAACAAGTGCTTACCTATCTGAGATTGCTGAACCTCCCGGTCGGGTTGTTGATCAACTTCGGCGCGCTTCGACTGAATGACGGATTGCAGCGCATCGTGAATTCCTACAGGCCCTCTCGCGAGTCCCGGCTCCGCGTGAATCAGCCTTCCTGACGTTCGGGGCGCGCACGGACGCGGCGCCTCAGTCTCTCCGCGTCCTCCGCGCCCTCCGCGTGAGGCCGGCAGTTGCCGTTCGTGGCGTTACCCCGCCGCTGAGGCGCGGCTCGGATCCTACGCCGGCTCGGCGTCCTCCGCGGCGGCGGCGCCGGCGGCCTCGTGGGCGATGCGATAGGCATCGTTGCGCGAGATCCCCAGCCGCCGCCGAAGCTCCTTCGCGACGGCGCTGGCGGACTCCCCCTGCCCCAGCAGCGCCTGGGCGATGGAGTGCGCGGCGAGCGCATCCACCTCTTCCTCCTTCTCCACGTCCTCGCGCCGCCCCTCCACGACGACCACCACCTCACCGAGCACCTCCGCGTCCGCGTAACGCTCCGCGCCTTCGGCCAGCGTACCGCGCCAGAACTCCTCGTGCAGCTTCGTCAGCTCGCGCGCGACGCAGACACGCCGCTCCCCCCCCGCCGCCTCCGCCAGGTCGGCCAGCAGCTTGCCGACGCGGTTGGGGGATTCGTAGAGGACCACGGCGCGCGGGGAGGACGCGATCTCCTCCATCATCTCCGTCCGCGAACCGCCCTTGCGGGGAGGAAAGCCCAGGAACGTGAAGGTGCCCGCGTCGATGCCCGACGCCACCAGCGCGGCCAGGAGCGCGGACGCGCCGGGGATGGGGACCACGTCGTAGCCCGCGGCGACCACTTCGCGGACGATGCGCGCGCCTGGATCGGAGAGGAGCGGCGTCCCCGCGTCGGTCACCATCGCCACGTCGCGCCCCTCGCGCAGGATCTCGACGGCCAGCGCGGAGCGCGACGCCTGGTTGTGCTCGTGCGCGGAGATCAGCTTCGCGCTCACCCCCAGGTGCTTGAGGAGGACGCCCGTGCGGCGCGTGTCCTCGGCCAGCACCACGTCGCAGGCATCCAGGACCTCCACTGCCCGGCGCGTGACGTCCCCCAGGTTGCCGATGGGCGTGCTCACCACGTAGAGCGAGGGCACCTCAGAGCGCCAGCGCCCAGGGAAGGCGGGCGAAGAAGCCGTGCTCGGAAAGGACGAACCGGCTGTCGCGCGCCACCTTTTCCACCACCGCGCCGGGGTCCACGCCATGGTGGTCCGCCGCCGCGATCAGCACCTCGGTGATCCACCGCGCCACCCCCTCCGTCAGCCCGTCGGGCGAGGCCACGGGGTCGCCGGCCACGCGCCCCTCGGGGGTGATGTCGAACGAGGCCACCACGGGGTGCTCCAGGGCGGCGAGCCCCTGGCCGCGCTGCATCATCTCCAGCGCCGTCTCGCGCCCGGTGGCCAGCGCCAGCTCGCGCAGGGTGCCGCCGATCATCCGCCGGTACAGGTCCACGAACCCCGGCCCCGCCTGCACCGGCAGCTCGTCGAGCGCGGGATACACGGCCGCCTGCAGCACGGCGCCGGCCACGAAGAGCGAGCGCAGGAACTCGGGGAGGGGAACGGACTCGTCGCGGTCGCAGAACCAGCCGGTGCGAAAAGCGCCGGCCTCGAAGGTGAGGAAGTGGTGCTTGCCCCCGTCGTTCAGCTCCATCACCCCCGAAAAGCCGCGCTCGCGCAGGACGGGAAAAAGCCGCTCCGGGCGGCCGGGGTCCAGCTCCGCCGTCAGCGGGAGCGCGTCGTGCACCAGCGTGGCCAGCATGGCCCGCAGCTGCGCCTCGGGCGCGCCGAAATAGCCGATCTGCCCCCCCTCGCCCCGCTCGCTCTCGGTTGAGGCCAGCCGCAGCACCTCGGAAAGCGCCGCGGGCCCGCGCCCCTGCGGGGTGATGCGGGCCGCATAGAACGGCTCGCCGTCGCGCAGAAAGATCAGGAAGCAGCGCTCGCCCAGCTGCACGGCCACGAAGCCGGGAACGCGGGCCTGCCGGTCGCGCTTGCCGTCGCTGAGAATGCCGGGAAGGTTGACGTACGAGAGCTTGGTGCGCGGAAGGTACGCTGCGTCGCAGGGAAAGCGGTAGATCATCGTCGGGGACATGGCGGGAGCGGGGGGTACCCGCCGGGGCGGGGGTCACGATCCGTGCCGCCGCGCAACGGTTTGCGGGGGATGAAGATGCGGAACGCGCACGGCGCCGGGGCCTCGCAATGCGCAACCGGGGGCGCAGATTGCGGGAGGGATGGCGGGACAAGGGGACAAGGGGACAGGGAGAGCCGCGGCGGAGTCGCCGCGCCAGTGGCGCCACGACCCTCTCGGCCGATGTAGCCTCTCCCCCTGTCCCCCCCGCGGCTCCTCGGAAGCCGCGAGGCCCTTCGCCCGCTGTAACCTGTAACCGTCCCCTCGACCGGTTTCCGTCAGGCGGCCAGGTGCTCCTGGATCTTGCGGTCCAGCGCCGGCTTGGGAACGGCGCCCACCACCTGGTCCACCAGCTTGCCGTCCTTGAAGAACAGCACGGTGGGAATGCTGCGCACGCCGAACTGGGCCGCGGTGCGCTGGTTGGCGTCCACGTCCAGCTTGCCGACGGTCACCTTGCCGGCGTACTCGTCCGCCAGCTGCTCCACGAAGGGGGCGATCAGGCGGCAGGGGCCGCACCACGATGCCCAGAAGTCCACCATCGAAAGCCCGCCGTTGTCCGCGATCTCCGACTGAAAGTTGGCGTCGGTGACCGTCTTGATGTTGTTGCTGTCCGCCATTTCCTGTCCCTTCCCCGTTCCAGGGCCCCGCGGGCCCGTTGCCTGTAGCCGCGCCCGGCGCGCCGGGCTATCGTGTCACGGCTTCTCCACCATCCCTGATAAACCGAACCGGCCAAACGGAGCCCCATGACCGAGCGCGCGCTGGACCACGTTGGTATCGCGGTGCATTCGCTGGACGAGTCGCTCCCCCTCTTCGAATCTATCACCGGCCACAAGGGGCACGGGCGCGAGGTGGTGCGGTCGCAGGGGGTGGAGGTGGTGTTCCTGGGGTCCGGCGAAGCACGCCTGGAGCTGCTGGCCCCCACCCGCGACGACTCGGCCGTGGCAAAGTACCTCGCCAGGCGCGGGCCGGGGATGCACCATCTGTGCTACCGCGTCCCGAGCGTGGCCGCGGAGCTGGAGCGCTACCGCGTCGAGGGGCGCCGCCTGATCGACGAAGCCCCCCGTCCCGGCGCCGCCGGCCACCTGGTGGCCTTCGTGCATCCGAAGTCGACGGGGGGCGTGCTGGTGGAGCTGCTGCAGGAAGACAGGGAATAGGGAAACGAAGAGAGGGAATAGGGAATAGGGAAACGAAGAGAGGGAATAGGGAATAGGGAATAGGGAATAGGGAATAGCCTGCAAAGGATAAGGCATGGGCTGCCCGTAAAGACCGCCTCCGTCCCCGCGGCGCGAGCGGCCGCCGCGAGTTGCCGTTCCCCCTGTTCCCTATTCCCTATTCCCTGTCATTCTCCCTTCCCTATCAGTTCAGGTTCTCCGCGGCATGGCCGCTTCCAGGTCCACCACCTCCACCAGCCAGCGGCCGCCGGGGCCCTGCACCACGATGAAGGGCACGGTCACGGTGCGCTGCCCCCGGCGAAGCTGCACGGTCACCTGCCGCGCGTCGGCGCGGTCCGGGACGGGGACCACGCCGGTCATGGCGTAGGTGTCGTGGCGCAGCACGTTGGCGATGGCCTGCATACGGCGGTTGACGCGCGCGGGCGCCTGCTGCTGCGCCAGCGGCCCGCGCGCCGTGCCGAAGACGTAGCCCATCTCGGTATACCGCTGCTGCGCGGCAAACCCCATGAACTGCTCCACGGCGGCGGCCGGCGCCATCGCGGCGCCCACGCCGGCGGGCGCGGGCCCGCCCACGACCTGGCGGGCGGAGCCGCCGCCGCACGCGGCGGACGCAACCAGAACTGCAAGCACCACGACGGGGAGATGCCTGGGACGCACGGGACCTCCGGGCGGGGGGGATGTGGCGGATTGGAACGGTGCCGGCGCACCGCCAGCCAGCACAGTGTAACGGGAAGTTGGACGCCGGGAAAGAGCGGACGCGCCTCGCGCCCCCGCCGAACGGGGGTTTTCCGCCGGGCGGAGCGGCTGAAGCCGCCGCAACGACCGCGGAAAGCCACGCAAACCCCGCGGGGCTTCAACCGCTTGCACGCGAACAGTTTGTCATGCCGAGGGAGCACACGCGACGCACTCGCCCGTGCGCCGACTGTGCACGCGACCGCGGAATCTACTCGCCGCCTGAGAGCCCGCGCCAAGCCCGGTACTCGCCCGTGCAATCCGCGCAGGCGGATTTCGCGCCTTTCCGGCGACGAATTCATTCGCTCCGGCGGAGGATCGTGGTGGTGCCGTCGCGCGTAGCGGCAGAAGGGGGGCTGCCTCGCGCTGGGAGCCTCGATCTCCCTTCCCCCACGCAGTTTGTGGGGGAAGGGCCGGGGATGGGGGGCGCCCGCCCGCGCACCACGCTCGCCACTACGCGCGATCCCGCCCGAGCAGTCCCTATCGCACTCCCGCACGTCAGGGATTTCCCCCTGTCGCAGGCGTGCGTCCCGGGGTATTCTGCGCGGCGGAGCGGGGCTCCGCGGGCGGATCGCCATCCTCTACCGATGCCGGTGCGCCATGAAGATCCACAACCGAAGCAGTCATGAGCGAGCAGAGCAGCGAGGCGGCGGCGGCCACCGTGCCCACCGAGGTCACCGACCCGGTGAACGCGCAGATCCTGGCCGTCTCCGAAGACCGTATCCAGGGCTTCCAGCCAGAGCCGTTCACCGAGATCAGCCGCCTTTCCGGCGTTCCGCTCCCCACCGTGCTGGAGCGCATCCGCGCCATGCTGGCCGCGGGGGTCATCCGCCGCGTAAGGCAGACGATGCTGGCCACCAACCTGGCTCCCGGCGCGCTGGTGGCGTGGAAGGTTTCGCCGGAGCGGCTCGATGCCGCGTTCGAGTACATGTTCCGCGAGGACCCCTTCTCCGGCCACGTCGTCATCCGCTCCACGGAC
>JAHWJJ010000317.1 GCA_019348475.1 Gemmatimonadota bacterium
GCGATCCTCGGGGGCGGGGCGATGGGGCTGCAGGCGGGGGTGCGGATGGCGCAGGGCGCGTTCGACCCGCAGGTGGCGGCGACGCTTTCCACTCTCCGCGACCGCACCCCCCTCTTCGGCGCGCAGAACGCGCCCGGGATCCACCAGTCCACCGTGCTCACCTACCGCCTGGGCGTGGAGCAGCCGTTCCGCAGCGGGGTGGTCGTCGCGCCCGCGCTCTCGTTCTCGCGGCTGGAGGCGGCGGGGGAGGTGGCCGGCGTGCGCAACCAGGCCGCCGCGACCGTGGGCGTGACGGTGCCGCTGCTGCGCGGCCGCGGCGGCGGCCTGGCCGCCGCCGGCGAGCGCGCGGCGGTGATGCGCCACTCCGCCAGCGGGGCCGCGCTGGAGCACCGCCGGTCCGCGGCCCTGCTGCGCGCGGTGGAGGCGTACTGGGAGTACGCGGCGTCGCACGCCCGGCTCCGGGTGCTGCGCACCACCGAGGAGCGCGCGGGGCGGCTGGTGGAGGAGACGCGCACGCTGGTGGCGGCGGACGAGCGCCCGGCGGTGGACCTGCTGCCGCTGGAGGCCAACCTGGCCTCGCGCCGCGCCCTGCGCATCTCCGGCGAGCGCGCGCTGGTCGCGGCGCGGCAGGAGCTGGGGCGGGCGATGGGCGTGGAGTCCGACGCGGTGCGCGCGCTGCCGCCCCCCTCCACCGGCTTTCCCGGGACCGAGCCCGACGGCGGCGCGCCGGACGACGCGGCGCTGGTGCAGTCCGCGCTGCAGGCGCGGCCGGACCTGGAGGCGGCGCGCCGCGAGCGCGAGGCCGCGCGCGACCTGCTGGCCGGGTACCGCGGCCAGGCGCGCCCCCGGCTGGACCTGAACCTCACCCTGGGCTACCAGGGGCTGGAGACGGGAGACGCGGCGGGGCGCCTGGTTTCGCCCTTCTACAGCGAGCTGGGGGGGATGCACACGCGGGTGGAGGTGGCGTACGGCTTTCCGCTGCGCAACCGGCTGGCCGGCGGCCTGGCGATGGAGAGCGCGGCGTACGAGCGGCAGGCGGCGCTGGCGTACGCCGAGCTGCGCCGGCAGGTGTCCGTGGACGCCGCCGCCGCGCTGGAGACGCTGCAGCGCGCGGCGGGGGAGCTGGACCAGTTCGGCGCGGCGGCCCGGCTGCACGCGGCGGCCGTGGAAAGCGAGCAGCGCCGGTACCGGCTGGGCACCAGCACCATCTTCGACATCATCGGCGCCGAGGACGGGCTGACCACGGCCACGCTGGCGGAGATCGACGCCCGGGCGCGCTACGCGACCGCGCTGGCCCGGCTGCGCTACCAGGCGGGGACGCTGGGCGCCGCCACCCCGGGCTCCCTCGCGGGGGGAGAGCAGCCATGAGCGCCGCGGTGGAAGCCGGCGTGGAAAGCCGCACCCCTCCCCTCGGGGGGGAGCCCGCGCCGAAGCCGCAGGCGAAGAAAGAGATCTTCCGCTCCGTCGCGCTGGAGCGGCTTTCTTCGCCCGAGCAGCTGGACCAGCTGATGCAGGTCACCACGCCGCGGGGGTGGCTGCTGCTGGTGGGCGTGGGCGCGCTGCTGGCGACGGCGCTGGTGTGGGGGGTGCTGGGGAGCGTGCCGGAGCGGATCGCGGGGCAGGGGATCCTCACCCGCAGCGGCGGCGTGCTGGAGGTGGAGGCCCCGGGCGACGGGCGGGTGACGGACGTGGCGGTGCGGGTGGGCGACCACGTGACCCAGGGGCAGGTGGTCGCGCGCATCTCGCGGCCGGACCTTGCGCTGCGCATTCAGCAGGCGCGCAGCCAGGTGGCGGAGCTGCGCCGGCAGCACCAGCAGCAGCAGCGCTTCGGCCAGGAAGACGTGCGGCTGCAGGGCGCCCACCTGGCCCAGCGGCGCGAGCAGCTGCGCGCCTCCATCGACGCGGGGCAGAGCACGCTGGCCGCGCTGGCGGAGCGCATCGCCAGCCAGGAGCAGCTGGTGCGGGAGGGGCTCATCACCCGCCAGGCGCTGCTGGCCACCACGCAGGAGCGCGACCGCGTGGAGGAGCGCGTGCGGCAGAGCCGCAGCGAGCTGGTGCAGCTGGACGCCGACGCCGGGCAGGTGCGCAACCAGGCGCAGAAGGCCGCGCAGGCGAGCGCCACCGAGCTCACGGCGGCGGAGGCGGAGCTGGCCAGGCTGGAGAGCGAGATGAGCACCTCCAGCGACGTCACCAGCCCCTACACCGGGCGCGTCCTGGAGGTGATGGCGGAGCAGGGGAGCATGGTGAGCCGCGGCCAGCCGATGCTGACCGTGGACCTGATCGGCAAGGGGGTCAAGGGGCTGGAGGCCATCGTCTACATCCCCTCCGTGCACGGCAAGAAGATCAAGCCCGGGATGGAGGTGCAGATCGCCCCGTCCACGGTAAAGAAGGAGGAGTTCGGCTACCTGCTGGGGACGGTGACGTACGTCAGCGACTTTCCCGTCACGCCGCAGGGGATGACGCGGGTGCTCAAGAACCCGCAGCTGGTGACGGCGCTCAGCGGCGACGACGCGCCGTACGAGATCCACGTGGACCTGCTCCCCGACCCCGATAACGTGAGCACCTACCGGTGGACCTCCGCGGAGGGCCCGCCGATGCGCATCCAGAGCGGCACGCTGGCTTCCGCGGGGGTGGTGGTGGAGCGGCGCAGGCCGATCCTGATGGTGATCCCCCAGCTGCGGCGGCACGGGGCGCCCGCCGCCCGGGGCGTGCCGTGACACCGGGGCTGGGGCAGCGGGTGAAGCGCGCGTTTTCGACACTGCGCGGGCGCGGCGGCGGGCGCCCCCCGGCGCGCGCGCGTGTGCCCACGGTGCTGCAGATGGAGGCGGTGGAGTGCGGCGCGGCGGCGCTGGCCATGGTGCTGGCGTACCACGGCCGCCTGGTGCCGCTGGAAGAGGTGCGGCAGGCGTGCGGGGTGTCCCGCGACGGCAGCAAGGCCAGCAACCTGGTCAAGGCCGCGCGCGGCTACGGCCTGATCGCCCGGGGATTCAAGAAGGAGCCGGCGCAGCTGCGGGCGCTGCCGGTGCCCATGATCGTCCACTGGAACTTCAACCATTTCGTGGTGCTGGAGGGGTTCGCAAAAGGGCGGGCCTTGCTGAACGACCCCGGCCACGGTCCGCGGACGGTCACCGAAGCGGAGTTCGACCAGTCGTTCACCGGCGTGGCGCTCACCTTTCAGCCCGGGCCGGAGTTCGTCGCCGGCGGCTACGAGCGGACGCTCGCGGCGGCGCTGGGGCGGCGGCTGGCGGGGCTGCACGGCGCCCTCCTCTACGTGGTTCTCGCCGGCCTGGCACTGGTGATTCCCGGGCTGCTGGTGCCCACGTTCTCGCGCGTGTTCGTGGACGACGTGCTGGTGAAGGGGCTGGGCGAATGGGTGCGGCCGCTCGCCTGGTTCATGGCGGGGACGGCGGCGGTGATCGCGCTGCTCACCTGGCTGCAGCAGCGCTACCTGCTTCGGCTGGAGACGCGGCTGGCCATCGGCACCTCCGCGCGGTTCCTGTGGCACGTCCTGCATCTTCCCCTGCAGTTCTTCACGCAGCGCTTTCCGGGGGAGATCGCGTCGCGGGTGGGGATCAACGACCGCGTGGCGCAGCTCCTTTCCGGCGAGCTGGCGACCACGGTGCTGGCCTCCGTCATGGTGGCGTTCTACGCCGCGCTGATGGTGCGGTACGACCCGGTGCTCGCCGCGATCGTGGTCGCCACGGCGGCGCTGAACGTGGCGGCGCTGCGCTGGGTGTCGCGGCGGCGCACGGACCTGAGCGCGCGGCTGCAGCAGGAGCGCGGAAAGGCCATCGGCACGGCCATGGGCGGGCTGCTGAACATCGAGAACCTCAAGGCCACCGGCTCCGAATCCGACTTCTTCGCCCGGTGGAGCGGCTACTACGCCAGGGCCGCCAACGCGCAGCACCAGCTCGCGCTGCAGACCACGCTCCTTTCCGCCATCCCCCCGCTGCTGCTGGCGGTGAGCACGGCGCTGCTGCTGGGGCTGGGCGGGCTGCGGGTGATGGACGGCGAGCTGAGCATGGGGATGCTGATCGCCTTCCAGGTGCTGATGGTGGCGTTCCTGGCCCCCGTGGGCTCGCTGGTGAACATGGGAAGCGCGCTGCAGGAGGTGCGCGGCGACATGAACCGGCTGGACGACGTGCTGCGCGCGCGCACCGAGCGGATGAGCCCCCTGGCGCCGGAAGATGCGGCCGCTCCGGTGCGCCCGGCTGGGCCGCTCGGTTCGGCCGATTCAGTCGATCGCGTGGATTCGCTCGATCCGGTCGTTGCCGGTGATGCGGTCGAGCCGGTCGGTCCGGTCGATGCGGGCCGTTCGGTCGATTCGGTGGATTCGGTGGATTCGGTGGATTCGGTGGATTCGGTGGATTCGGTGGATGCGGTCGATTCGATCGACGTCGATTCGGTCGATGCGGTCTATGCGGTCGATTCGGTGGATTCCGCCGGGTTCGCCGGTTCCTTCGCCCGCGTGGCGCAGGTGCCGCCGCGGCTGGCGGGGCGGCTGGAGCTGCGGCGCGTCTCCTTTGGATACAGCAGGCTGGAGCCGGCGCTCATCCAGGACTTCACCCTCACGCTCAGGCCTGGGGCGCGGGTGGCGCTCGTGGGGGGATCGGGGTCGGGAAAGAGCACCGTGGCGCGGCTGGTGAGCGGGCTGTACGAGCCGTGGGCGGGCGAGGTGCTGCTGGACGGCATCCCCCGCGCCCGCATCCCCCGGCCGGTGATGACCAGCAGCTTCGCGGTGGTGGACCAGGACGTGTTCCTGTTCGAAGGCACCATCCGCGAGAACCTGACGATGTGGGACCCCACCGTCCCGGAGTCGGAGCTGGTGGAGGCGGCGCGCGACGCCTGCATTCACGAGGACGTGAGCGCGCGCCCGGGCGGATACGCCAGCAGGGTGGAGGAGGGCGGACGCAACTTCAGCGGGGGACAGCGGCAGCGAATGGAGATCGCGCGTGCGCTGGTGAACCGCCCGTCGCTGCTGGTGCTGGACGAGGCGACCAGCGCGCTGGATCCCGCGGTGGAGCAGCAGATCGACGACAACCTGCGGCGCCGCGGGTGCACCTGCCTGATCGTGGCGCACCGGCTGAGCACCATCCGCGACTGCGACGAGATCGTGGTGCTGGACGCCGGCCGCATCGTGCAGCGCGGCACGCACGACCAGCTGAAGGACGCGGACGGGCCGTACCGCGAGCTGATCGCGGCGGAGTGAGGGGATGAGCCTGCTGGACGCCGCCGCCCCCCTCTCCGGGGGAACGCCGGTGGCCGCGGGAGGCAACCGCCCGCTGCGGCTGAATGCCGAACGGGTGTGGATGGTCCGCACGGGCCGGGTGGACGTCTTCGCCACGCGCCTGGCGGACGGCGAGCCGGACGGCCCGCGGCGCCACCTGTTTCGCCTGGAGGCCGGCGACCCGGTGTTCGGCGCGGGCGAGGACCCGGGATGTGGACGGGCGCTGCTGGCCGTCGGGGGCCCGGGGACCACGCTGGCGGAGTTCACGCTGGCCCAGGTGCAGGCGCTGGCGGCGGACCCCGGGACGCAGCCCGTTTTCATCGACCTGGTGCACCGCTGGACGGAGCGGGTCTGGGAAGGCCTGGTGGGCCGCGCGACGGTGCGCCGGGCGACGGGGGGTGCGCCGGGGGAGGAGATCATCCTCCCCCACGGGTTCAGCCTGCGCCCGGACGCGCCGGTGGTCTGG
>JAHWJJ010000318.1 GCA_019348475.1 Gemmatimonadota bacterium
GAGAGCATCCGCTTTGCAAGCGGAAGGTCATCGGTTCGAACCCGATACGCTCCATGCGTCTGATCCACATCTCACGCGCCCGGGCCGACTGTTTCGGTCCGGGCGCGTTCGCGTTGCCATCGCTCCGCGGTCCGGGCCCCCGCGCAGCTCATCGCGACCACGCGAAACATCGGGGCGGCGCGGTTCCGCGGAGGCGGGCTTCCCGCATGTTGCGCGCAGCGCCGGATGACTCAGGAAGACCCCGGGGGCGGCACCTCCTGGTCGAGGCCGCCGGGCCCGTCGCCGGGGGCGGCGGCGGCTCCGAGCACCTCGCGCGCGTGGCGAATGCGCGCGCGGCACAGGTCCTTGCCCAGGATGGCCATGGCGTCGAAGAGCGGGACGCCGGCCGGACGCCCGGTGACGGCGACGTACACCGGCTTGAGCAGCTCCTTGAACTTCACCCCAACCTCGTTCGCCACCTCGCGCGCGGCCGCAAGGATGGGCTCGGCGTGCCAGTCCATGATCGCGTCCAGCTTCACGATGAACGCATCCAGGATCCGGCGCACCTCGTCGGGCCCCAGCTTTCCGGCCACCAGGCTCTGGGGCGTGGGGTCCAGAAGCCCGCTGAAGAAGAAGGAGGTGAGCGCGGGGAGTTCGCTGAAGCGCTCCACCCGCTGCTGGGTGAGCGGGGCGATCGCCATCAGGTAGTCGCGGTTGAGCGCCCACTCCTGCACGCGGCGGGCGTACTCGGCCACGTCCAGGTCCTCGCGGATCCACCGCCCGTTGAGCCAGGTGAGCTTTTCGGGATCGAACACCGGCCCGCCCAGCGAGATGCGGTCCAGGTCGAAGTGCTCCACCATCTCGCCCAGCGAGAACTTCTCCTCGTCGCTGGGAAGCGACCACGCCATGCGCCCCAGGTAGTTGACCAGTGCCTCGGGCAGGTACCCCATGCGCCGGTAGAACAGGATGCTCGTGGGGTTCTTGCGCTTGCTGAGCTTGCTCTTGTCGGGATTGCGCAGCAGGGGCAGGTGGCAGAACCGCGGCGGCTCCCAGCCGAAGTAGCGGTACAGCAGCACGTGCTTGGGGAGGGACGGGATCCACTCCTCCCCCCGGATCACGTGGGTAATGCCCATCAGGTGGTCGTCCACCACGTTGGCCAGGTGGTAGGTGGGCATTCCGTCCGCCTTCATCAGCACCTGCATGTCCACCGACTGCGCCTCGAACGAAACGGGCCCGCGCAGCAGGTCGTGAACCACGATCTGCTCGTCGCGGGGAACGGTCATCCGCACCGTGTACGGCTCGCCGGCGGCGGCGCGGCGCTCGCAGTCGTCGCGGAGCAGCGAGGCGCAGCGCCCGTCGTAGCCCAGCACGGACTCGCCGGCGGCGCGCTGCTCGCGCCGCAGCGCGTCCAGCCGCTCCGCCGTGCAGAAGCAGCGGAACGCGTGGCCGCTTTCCAGCAGCCGCTCCACGTGCGCGCGGTAGATCTCGCCGCGCTCGCTCTGCCGGTACGGCGCGCAGGAACCGCCCACCTGCGGCCCCTCGTCCCACTGCAGCCCCAGCCACCGCAGCGCGTCCAGGATCATGGCCTCCGACTCGGGGGTGCTGCGCTCCCGGTCGGTGTCCTCGATGCGAAGCAGGAACTGGCCCCCGTGCTTTCTGGCGAAGCAGTAGTTGAAGAGCGCGATGTACGCCGTTCCCACGTGGGGGTCGCCCGTGGGCGAAGGCGCGATTCGGGTTCGGACGGTCAACGGATGCTCCTTGGGTGTTTGCGGCCCGGTCTGGAGGGATGGTTGTATTCCGGCGGGGGCACGCGCGCAACCCCGCGGCGGCCGCGCCGGGCTCCCTGGCCGGCTCCGGACCCGGCTCCGTGCCGGGCCGCGGGCGGGTCGTTTCCCCTCCGGCGGCCGGCGTGGGCGGCGGATTGACGGTGGGGCGGCGCTCTGGTATCGTTTGCGCTCCTCCGGGCCGGGCCCCCTCTTTACGACAGGTGCTCCATGTTTTCTGCCCTCCGCGCGGGGTGTTTCGTTTGCTGCGTGCTCTGCGCCTCCGCCGTTCCCCTGCACGCCCAGTCCGTGCCGCCCATCTTTGCGCACGAGGGCGAGGCGATCCGCGCGATGGTGCACCGCGGCGGCGATTCGCTTCCCGTGTACCGCGTTCCGGAATTCCGCGCCGGAGACAGCATCTCGTTCGCCGCGCCGCGGCTGCAGGGGCAGGGGGTTCACTGGATCGGCGGAATCGTGCAGATCCCCGAGGACTACGAGCGGATTCGCGAGCCGGTCGCGCGCCGTGAGATGGGGAGCTTTGCCCAGGTTCCCCCGGGGCAGATCGGCAGCCTGCGCACCACCATGCGGGCCGGCCACCGCCCCATGCTTTTCGTGGCGCCGGTCAATTCGAACAACCCCGACCCGGCCTACGACTTCATCCGGCGCACCGTCCGCAGCCGCGGCCGTGAGCTGGTGGACCTTAACCGGACGCTGCAGACCACGGTGCGGCAGAACGCCGCCATCGGGGCACTCACGACCATCCTGCGCACGGCCCCGGAAGAAATTCCCGACTCGTACCGGGAACGGATCGAGCTGCTGGCGCGCGCCAGCGGTACCGAGCTCCCGTCCATCTGCCTGACCGACCAGATCGCCCGTACCCGTGCCGCGTGCATGCTCCGCAGCCTGGGCGACGGCACCCGCACTCCCTCGGGGGTCGAGTTCGGGCAGGTGATCCTGGGCTTCGCGCAGCAGCGGGATCCCGTCGCCGCCGCCCAGTACGGACTGTACCTGGACGTGGCCCTCAGCATCGGCCGCTGGCTTGCCCGGCTGCGCTCTCCGGGAAGCTACGAGTTCGTTCCCGCCTACGCCGTTCCCGCCGCCACGGACGGCGACGAGTTCAGCCTGCGTCTGATCAAGCCCCGGGGGCTGCGCTCCGGGGGCGGCGAGACCGCCACCGTGCAGATCCTTACGCCGGGGCTGCCGCAGCGCTCGCGGGCCGCGCCGCGGCTGGCGGTCACTCCCGGGATGGCCTGCCTGGCGGGTGCGCGGACGATTCTTCCGGTCGCCATGGACACGCTGCTGGTGGGCAACCACTACGGCTTTGGCTGGGAGGTGGTGAACGCCGCCGGCCCCATCCGCTTTCAGATCCCCGCCGAAGCCGACGCGGGCACCCTGTCGTTCGTGGTCCGCGGCGCCCAGCTTCCGGCCGGACTCCCCGCGGGAAGGCAATCCGTGCGGCTGCAGGGGCGATGGGGCTTCGAGCGCATCCAGAGCGAGCCCTTTACCCTGGAGTTCCCGGACCCGCAGGCCCGGGTGGCGCCGGGCGACAGCGCGCGGATCACCGCCGCGAACAGCGCGACTCTACAGATCGTGACCCGCTCCCCGCGCTGCGTCACGGGGGCCGCCTTCCGGCACGGCGAGTTCCGCCTGCAGGCCGTGGACCCCGTCGACAAGCCGGTGGTGCTCAACGACTCGGTGGTGGTGATGCGCTGGCGGTTCCCGGATGAGGTTTCGGATTCGGGCGCCGCCCTGGTCGTGAGGATGCCGGGGGACAGCGTGGTGATCCGCGCGCCGATCCTGCAGCGGGACCCGGTGGTGCGGCTGGCCGCGTTCGCCACCGACTCCACCCTGTACGTGTCCGGCGAGCGGGCGGCGCTCGTGCAGCAGGTGACCACCCGCGGGCCGGCGGGTACGCGCGTCTTCGGCGAGCGGGTGGAAGAGCTGGACGGCCGCATCCGCTTTCAGGTGACGGAGGGAGCGCCGTTCGGCACCGAGCTGACCACCCAGCGGGTCCCGGCGCAGCTGCACCTGGCCGGCGGCCGCACGATCACCGGGCAGATCGAGGTGATGCCCACGCGTCCGTACGTGGAGCTCACCGGGGTTCGGGGCGTGAACACCGACACGCTGCTGGTCCTTCCCGAGGGCATGGTTTCGGACAGCGGCGAGGTGATCCTGGACCTGGCGCCCGGCCGCCCGTCGTACCGGTTTTCCAGCGCGACGACGCGCCTGGAAGTGCGCTTCGAGGACGACGTGGCGAGCCAGGCGGCCGTCCCCGGCATCCTGGTCGACCCCGGGCAGCTGCGGGCGCGGTTCCGTCCCGCGGAGGTGTTCCGCCGGCGGGTATCGGGCCCGCTGCAGTACCGGGTGGTGGAGCCGGAAGGCCGCGAGACGCCCTGGACCACGCTGGGGATGCGGGTGGTCCGCACGCCCACCGTGCGGCGCGTGCAGCGGGATTCCACGGGCGCGTGGCAGATGCAGGGCGCGAACCTGGACTACGTCAACGGCGTGGCCGCCACGCCGGAGGGGCCGCAGACGCTGGAGGAGTGCCGGCTGGGGAGCGCGTCCACCTGCCTGGCGGTTCCGGCGCCGGTGAGCGGCGAGCTCTACCTCTGGGTGCGCGGGCTGCCCGTGGTGCCCCTGCGGGTGAGGGTCCCCGTCCAGCCCGACCCGTGATGGACCGTGCCTGACCCAGCGACGCGCGGGCGCGGAAGAGAGCGACGCGTTCTCTGTCCGACGACGAACGCCACACCATCGGGGATTGAGATTTTTCGACGCGGCGGGCTGCCTTTCCGTCTCCCTTCCCCCACGCAGCTGGTGGGGGAAGGGCCGGGGATGGGGGGCGCCCGCCTACGCACCAGGCTCTCCACGACGCACGATTTCACCGGCCGAAACGCGGGGCCCCTCCCCCGGCCCTCCCCGCTCGCTCCGGAGAGGAGAGAAACCTGGATCGCGCGCGGCGGGCTGCCTTTCCGTCTCCCTTCCCCCACGCAGCTGGTGGGGGAAGGGCCGGGGATGGGGGGCGCCCGCCCACGCACCAGGCTCTCCACGAGGGCCGATCGACGAAACCCCCGCCGGCGCGGTGCCGGCGGGGGTTCTCTGTTTCTCAGCCGATCGGAACGGACGCGGATCAGGCGGTGGCGCCGGCGGCCATCAGCTCGTCGGCGTTCTG
This sequence comes from Gemmatimonadota bacterium, assembly GCA_019348475.1. Taxonomy (GTDB): domain Bacteria; phylum Gemmatimonadota; class Gemmatimonadetes; order Longimicrobiales; family Longimicrobiaceae; genus Longimicrobium. The sequence continues at coordinate 4,912 of JAHWJJ010000318.1, forward strand.
GTCCGTGGGGGCCAGGGTGTCCATGAACGAGCTGACCGAGAACACGGCGTTCCCCGCGCCCGGGGGGCCGTAGCCGGGGGGCGGCTGCAGCCCGTGCTTCTCCAGCGTCTCGCGGTACACCTCCAGCAGGCGGATGTGGTACTCCAGCGGCGCGCCCTCGGGGTTGTCCTTGCCCAGCGGCGTGGCCGGCTCCGGGCACCAGGTGGTGAACCGCGGCGTCACGCCGCGGCTCATGAAGTAGTCCAGCCCTTCAGCCGTGGAGCGGATCGCCTCGTCCACCGTCGCGAAGCCGAACGGCTGCGCCATCTCCACGCCGGCCACGAAGTTGGGGATCACGTACCGCGCCCCGAACACCTCCGCCGCGTCAAAGATGCGCCGGTGCCACTCCTCGCGCCCCACGTAGCGCTCCTTGCCGGGGCAGATGATCTCGAACAGCCGCTTGTCCCACACCTCGTAGTTGGGGTGGTAGATGCGGATGCCGTAGTCCCTGAAGCGCTGCACGTCCTCCCTGGGCAGCGCCTGCGCCACCACCTTGCCGATCCAGCGCCCGGGAAAGCGCGCCTCGATGGCCTCGGCGTAGCGGCCGTAGAAGTCGGCCTCGGCAAAGCCGTCCACCTTGCTCGTCACGCTGCCGCCGGTGAGCGTGTATGCGTGCGAGGTGTGGGCGCTGTCGTACTGGTCGATGATGGCGAGCGCCTCCAGCACCTCGTCAATGGGCTTGATGCCGGTGTACGGCCGCCCGGCCTGCTTGTGCTGCCGCCAGTTGTGGT
>JAHWJJ010000319.1 GCA_019348475.1 Gemmatimonadota bacterium
GGCGGCGGGGCTCATGGTCGCGCGGTCCTGCGGGTCAGATGCCGCGGTAGGTGGAGTAGCCGAAGGTGCTAAGCAGCAGCGGCACGTGATGGTGCTGGCCGGGGTCGCGCACCTGGAAGTCGATGGATACGTGCGGATAGAACGCTTCCACCCCCCGCTCGCGAAAGTACGCGCCCGTGTCGAAGACGAGCCGGTAGACCGCCGCGTGCAGCCCGGCGTCCGGCGGAAGCAGGTCGCGCGCGCGGCCATCGGCGTCGGTGCGGCCCGTGCCCAGTACCGTGCCGCCGCGCTCCAGGCGCACCACCACGCCGGCCGCCGGGCGGCCGCGCGAGGTGTCCAGTACGTGCGTGGTGATTCCGCTCATCTCGATTCGGCTGCGTGGTGTGCTTCGTTGGACGACCGGCCCCGGGTGAGAGCGGCGGAGCCGTCACGGCGCTGCGGATGAAGCCGGCACGTCAGCGCTTATCCAGCGCTGCGCGCATCATGCGGATTCAACCTCCCCCAGGGGTTTTGGGGGGAGGTGCGAGCCTGAGCGCGCGGAGGGGGCGCGGCGCGGAGCCGGCCATACTTGCTGAAGTCCGGACAGCGGGCCGTACCCATTCGGCAGGCATCCCGGCTCAGTCGCCCGACGCCAGCAGCTTCTCCAGGCGCAGGCGCGTGATCTTGGCCTGCTCGCCGGCGGCGAGGCGAAGCTCGGCTTCAGGCTCGTTCTCCAGGCGCGCGGTCAGGATCGAAAGCAACTCGTCCGCGCTCTTCCCCGTCGCGCAGACCAGGTAGATGTGGCCGAAGCGCGCCTCGTAGGCGCGGTTGCCGTCGGCCAGGGCGCGGCGGGTGGCGTCCTGGGCGGTGTCCATCCCCGCCTGCTCGCCGCGCGACCACCCCTGCTCGCGCCCCGTCTGCCCGGCCTGCGCCTTTTTCTCACCGATGCGCGGATGGCTGCGGAAGGCCTGCAGCCAGTCCTCGCGGTCCAGCGCCCACCACACCACGTCGGCGGCGTCGAACAGCGCGTCCTCGCTGGCGAAGGGGCGCAGCGCGGCGACGCGGCGCGCCCACTCGCGAGACCCGCAGCAGGCCAGCAGCTCCGCCTCCGCCGCCTCCGCGGACAGCGCGTTCAGGCGCGCCAGTCCGCTCACGACGCGGGCGGCGAGGCCAGCGTGCCCCACAGCCGCAGCCGCGCCACGCCGCCGTCGGGAAAGATGTTCAGCCGCGCGTGGGTGATGGGACCGATCGGTCTCACCTCGTCCTCCCACCGGTGGCGCGTATGCGGCTGAAGGCGGGTTTCGTCCAGCAGCGGCATCCACCGGGCGCCGTTCGCCGTCAGCTCCTCCACCTCCGTGCCGGGGGCGTGGATCCCCTCCAGCGATGCGCGGCCGGGGGCGTTGCCCATGAACCAGTCGGTATCCAGCTCCACGCGGTGGATGGCCCCGGGCGCGCCCAGCCGGACGATGCTCCAGTCGTGCCCCGGGCCGCGGCGGCGCGTCTCCCAGCCGTCGCCCATGAAGCGGGAGCGGCCGGGGAGGATCAGGTTCTGCCGGTGGCCAAAGAACATGTCGCTGCATGCCGGCACCCATCCGCCGTTCTCCAGCGCCGCCAGGTCCACCTCGCCGCCCCCCAGCGCGAACCGCGTCCAGGTGGGCTGCGACCAGCCGTGCACGCGCAGCCGCGCCACGCCGCCGTCCGGGTGGATGTTCAGCCGCAGGTGCGTCACGCGCCGATCGGCGGTGACCGCGAACCGGTTTGCGGTGTTCCCCTGCAGCGGCGAGAGCGGCAGGATCTGGAACCACTCCGCCTCGTCCGCGATCTGCCGGGGGTCGGGGGCGCCGGAGACGTCGCACCCCTCGACCGAGCAGCTTTCGGGAAAGTTGCCGCGAAAGAAGGCGGTATCCACCACCAGCCCGCGCACCATCCCGGGAAGCCCCAGCCGCACGATGCACCAGTCGTGGCCGGGCTCGCGGCGGCGGCGCGTCTCCCAGCCGTCCATCCACTTGCCGCGTTCCGTGTATTCGTGCTCGCGCCACTCCGCGGCGCCGGGCTTGAGCAGCGCCTCCTTGGGCGCAAAGAACTCGTCGTTGGCCAGCAGCACGGCGCCGCCCAGGCGTTCGGACGCCAGGTCCACCAGATCTTCGAAATCGGTCATCGGGTGTGGCGAGAGAGAATGCGACCGGTCGGTTCCGCGGAAAGGCGGCCGCCGTCGTGGATCCTGCGGCCCCGAAGGTACGTGGCCTGGACCACGCCCGGAAGGGTGGCGCCCGCGTACGGCGTCACGGGGTGCCGGTGGTGCAGCCGCGCGGGGTTCACCGTGAACTCCGCCTCCGGACGCCAGACCACGAAGTCCGCGTCGCAGCCGGGCGCGATGCGCCCTTTTCGCCCGTCCAGCCCCGCCAGCCGGGCCGGCGCCGCGCACATCCATTCCGCCAGGTGCGCCGGCGTGTATCCCCGCTCGCGCGCGCCCTTCCACGTGACGGAGAGCGCCAGCTGCAGCGAGGCGATGCCGCCCCAGGCGCGGAGAAAGTCGCCGTCGTGCAGCCCCTTCATCTCCGGCGGGCAGGGGGAGTGGTCGGTGGCGACGAGGTCGATGTCTCCCGCGCCGAGCGCATCCCACAGCCGCTCGCGGTTCTCGCCCTCACGGATGGGCGGCGCGCACTTGTGGTCCGTGGCGCCGTCCGCGATCTCCTCCGCCGCAAAGTGCAGGTAGTGCGGACAGGTCTCCACCGTCACCGGCACCCCGTCCGCGCGGGCGGCGCGCAGCAGGGGGAGCGCGTCCGCGTCCGCCAGGTGCACCACGTGAATGCGCGCCCCCGTCTCGCGGCAGAGCAGCAGAAGGAGCGCGACCGCCTGCTGCTCCGCCTGGCGCGGGCGGGAGGCCAGGTACACGGCGTAGCGGCGCGGGTCCAGCCCGGCGACGGCCAGGGCGCCGCGCGCCAGCGGCTCCGGCAGCTCGGCGTGCGCCAGCAGGGGCGCCCGCAGCCGCGCCAGCACGGGGAGCGCCGCGCGCAGATCGGCTTCCGTCACGTGCGCGAACTCGTCCACCCCGGACGGGCAGAGGAAGCACTTGAAGCCAAGGACGCCCGCGTTCCACAGCGGCTCCAGCTGCTCCAGGTTCCCGGGCACCACCCCGCCCCAGAAGCCCACGTCCACGTGCACCCGTCCCCGCGCCGCCGCCAGCTTCGCGGCCAGCCCCACGACGCTGGTGGTCGCGGGGACGCTGTTCAGCGGCATGTCCACCAGCGTGGTGACGCCCCCCGCCGCCGCGGCGCGCGTGGCCGTCTCGAACCCCTCCCACTCCGCGCGGCCGGGGTCGTTCACGTGGACGTGCGTGTCCACCAGCCCCGGCATCAGCACCGCGTCTCCCACGTCCACCGCTTCGGCGCCCGGCGGCACCTCGTCCCACGCGGTGACGGCGGTGATCACGCCGCCGCGCACGTGCACCGCCGCCGGTCCCATCCCGCCGGCCGCGACCACGCGCCGGCCGCGCAGGACCAGGTCCGGCGGGCCGGGAGCGTCGGGAGGGGCGTCGGCGGAGACGGGCATGCGGCGGGCGGCTAGTCGGCCTTCGGCCTGGACTGCTGGGTGGCGTAGAAGTGCGCCATCCGCACGGCTTCTTCCGTCAGGCTCTTCGTGTACTGCTTCCCCGCGTCGGGGCCGAAGTTGCGGATCATCAGCATCACCGCGTTCTCGCCCAGCACCTGAGCCACGGCCGCCGGGTTCAGCTTTTCGCTCTGGCACTGCTTGAGCGCGTCGTGAACGATCTTGCGGGCGGCGTGCAGGTGCCGCTCGATCAGTTCTTTCTGGGCCTGCTCCACTGCGATGTCTCCGGAAAACACGAACGGATCTGGACTTTCAGCGCCCACAGCTTACCGCCCGGCGTGCGCGCGCGCAAACGCGCGGCGAGCCTCCCGCGGGATGGCGTCGGGCCGTAGGTTGGGGCGCTCGCAATCGGATCGACCACCCTGGAGGGAGCCCCGCCGGTGAACGTCAGCCAGAACTTCCTTATGTCCCGCGTCCCTCGCCTTGCCGCCGATCCCGGGGAGGTGGTGGATGCGCTGCGCCGCGCCGGGTTCGAGGTCTCGCGGACCGTTCCCCTGGCGGAGCTCCTGCGGCCGGTGGTGGTGGCGCGGGTGGAATCGGTCGCGCAGCACCCCAACGCCGACCGGCTGAAGGTCTGCGCGGTCAACGACGGGACCGATCAGTCTCTACAGATCGTCACCGGCGCAGGCAACGTGCGGGCGGGCGCGTACTATCCCGTGATCCGCGCCGGGGTGACGCTGCCGAACGGGGTAAAGATCAAGCGCGGCAAGCTGCGCGGGGAGGTGTCGGAAGGGATGCTCGGCTCGGCGGACGAGCTGGAGCTGGGCACCGATCACGCCGGATTGATGGAGCTGGCGGGCGAGCCCGCGCCCGGCACGCCGCTCCCCGACGTCATCGACACCCCGGGGGTCGTCTTCATCATCGATGGCAGGCCGGAGATCGGCGACATCCTCCGTGCGCTGGGCGGCGATGTTCCTGAACGTGAGGCCGCGGCATCGTAAGCCCGCTCATCCACCGGCGACGGAGTTCGGAAGGCGATGATGGCGAGACTTCCGACCCGCGGCGACGCGCGCGAGCCGCTTTACGCGGGGTGAGCCGCCCCGTTCCCGTTCGCCGGGCCGACCCGCGAGACGAACACGTGCGCGGGGGGAACGTTCAGCGGCTGAAAGCTCACGTGCATGCTGTCGAACACGCGCTCCAGGTCCGCGCGCACCTTGCTGGAGAACTGGTAGACCACGAACGCGCCGCCGGGGCGCAGCGCGTCGCGCGTGCTCTGGACGATGGACTCGCGCACCTCCGCCGGCATGGTGCTGAAGGGGATCCCCGAGATCGCGTAGTCCGCCTGCCCCAGCCCGCGCTCCGCCAGCACGCGCGAAACGTCCGCCGCGGAGCCGTGCACCACGTCCAGCCGCGGGTCGGGCACGGCGGCGCGCAGGTACTCCACGAAGTCGCGGTTCGTCTCCAGCACCACCACCCGGGCATCGCGGTGCATCCGCTTGAGGACGTGCCGCGTGATGGTGCCCACTCCCGGCCCGTACTCCACGAACACGCGCGCACGCTCCCAGTCCACCGGCTTGAGCACCTGCTCGATCAGGAACCGTGAGCTGGGGATGACCGACCCCAGCATCTTTGGATGCTTGATGAAGTTGCGCGAAAACAGCAGGATGGGGTGCTGGCGGTGTACGGCCTGCTTGGTGCGACGGGGCACGGCGACCTCTCGGCTTACGTCGGTGGATGAAGTTCGGACCGCGCTGCTGCGGCCTTTTGCGTGCACGTGCGGCGCCCGCGCCGGTAACAGCACACCGGCCGGCCGCCCACCGCGACGCGCCCGCGGGGGCGCGCGCGACGGAAGGGTACGTTGCGCCGGCCTGCACCGCCACACGTATATTCCGTGCCGCATCGTTTTCGATGCACCCGTTCCGCCCCGCACCGCGCTCATGGATCGGCCTCCGATGCGGTGGTCCGCGGCAGCCGCGGCGCGCCCCGGCCGGCCGTGGTGGCGGGGCGCCCGAGCGGCGGCAGCGAGTCGCGCAGCCGCCGAATCCGCCATCCACCATGCACTCGCCGACTCCGTGAAGCTGCCCCGCCACGCCGCCATCCTGGAACTGGTCCGCACCCGCCGGATCGCCTC